>JBASAE010000328.1:0-2473 GCA_049654285.1 Microbacterium sp. | reverse complement strand
GCCCAGGAGCGACGCCGCGACGAGGACGCGGGTCAGCAGTGCCGTGCGGGTGACGCCGAAGCAGTTGGCGGTGACGAGCGCGACCACGGCGGCGACCGCGACCGGGATCTGCCAGCCGGCCGGCGCGGCATAGGCGGCGAACGTCATCGCCATGGCCGCGCAGCTCGCGGTCTTGCCGATGACGAAGCACCAGCCGGCGGCGAACCCCGCCCAGGGGCCGATCTCGGCGCGGGCGTACGAATAGGTGCCGCCCGACACGGGGTGCACGGCGGCGAGCTGCGCCGAGGAGGTCGCATTGCAGAACGCGATCAGCGCGGCGATCGCGAGGGCGATGAGGACGCCCGAGCCGGCGGCGCCGATCGCCGGCGCCCACACGGCGAACACGCCCGCGCCGATCATCGAGCCGGCGCCGATGGCCACGGCGTCGATGAGGTTCAGGCGGCGGACGAGAGGCATCCGCCCATGATGACACCGCCGGGTGAACGGCCGGTGATCAGGCGCGGGCCTGCGTGACGCGCTTCTTCTCGCGCACGTAGACCTCGCGGCGCACCCGTGCCACCACCTCGCCGGAGCCGTCGGTGATCACGGTCTCGAACCACTCCAGCACCTTCGCCCCGCCCCGGGCCCGCTCCCGCAGCTCGTCGGCCTTCGCCGCGGGGACCACGAACTCGGCGGTGAGCCGGCCGCGGCCCGGCTTGACGAACTCGATCTCGCCACGGGTGTCCCAGACCACGTAGTCACGGCCGAGCTGATGCATCACGAGCATGAAGAAGTACGGATCGGTCATCGCCGACATCGAGCCCCCGAACGCCGTCTTCACATAGTTGCGGGTGAAGAGGTTCACGCTCAGCGTCACGGTGGCGTGCGTCCAGTCGTCACTGAATCGGCGCACCCGGATGCCGCTGAACAGATTGGGGATCCAGAGGCTCATGCCGAGGGCGAGGCGGCGGGGGGTGATGCGCATCAGGCGAGTCTCGCGCGTGCGTGCGGATCTCGACGGATCGTGTGGATGTCTTCCACAATTATTCTAGTTGTCATAGAATAAGCGCGAGGGGGTGAGGGGATGCTGATCAGGATCGACGCCGAGAGCACCAGGCCGCTGTTCGAGCAGATCGCCGCCTCCGTGCGCGCCGAGGTGCTGGCCGGGCGGCTGCGCCCGGGAGACCGTCTCCCCTCCGCCCGTGAGGTGTCCGAGGCGGTCGACGTCAACGTGCACACCGTGCTGCGGGCATATCAGGAGCTGCGCTCGGAGGGGCTCGTCGACCTGCGCCGCGGGCGCGGAGCCGTCGTGTCGGCCAGCGCCGAACCGCTCACCGAGCTCGCCGACGACATCGCCGAGCTCGTGCACCGTGGCATCCGCCTCGGTGTGACCCCCGCGACGCTGGCCGCGCTGATCAAGGAGACGACGCCATGACCCCTGAGCAGTCCATGGACCCCGCGCGCCCCGCGCGCTCGGAGCACTCGGTGACCGCCGTCCCCCCGGCCGACCTGCGCCGTGCGCGCCGTGCGATGCTGCTGGTCGGCGTCCTGGGGCCCGTGGTGCTCACCGCGATCGCGGTGACGCTGATCGCGCTGTGGCTGCCCGAGCTCCCGAACCCTGCGGCCACGCACTGGGGCACCGGGGGAGCGAACGGGTTCGGCGCCCCCGTGACCTACGTCTGGCTCGCTCTCGGGATCGGCCTGGGGCTCCCCGTCTTCCTGGTCCTGAGCACGCTCGCGGGCGTGCGCGAGCAATGGGGCGGCGCGGCACGGCTGCTGGGCGCGATGGCGCTCGGGCTCTCCGGGTTCAGCGCCGTGGTGAACGCCGGGTCCGTCGCGATCCAGCGCGGGGTGAAGGACGCCTCGCAGGTCGGTGGCATCGGCGGGATCATCGCGGCCGGCGCGGCTGTGCTCGTGATCCTGGTCGCGGCCGGATGGTTCCTGCAGCCGCACGTGCGACCCGCTCCCGCGGCTCCGCTGCAGCCCGTGCACGTGGCGTCCATCTCGGCCGGTGAACGGGTGGTGTGGGTGGCGACCGCGTCGATGTCGCGCATCGCGCTGATCCTGATCTCGGTCGCGGTCGTGCTGGTCGTCGGGATCACCGCGGTGATGGTGGTGCGCGCGTCCGAGGCCGCCTGGATCCCGATGCTCACCCTCCTCGTCATCGGCCTCGCCTTCGCAGCCTCCGCATCGTTCCGCGTCATGGCCGGGCCGGACGGGCTCACGGTGCGCTCGCAGCTCGGCTTCCCGCGCATCCACGTGCCGCTCGACGAGATCGTGTCGGTGCGGGCCGTGGAGTGCAGTCCGTTCGGCGAGTTCGGCGGCTTCGGCTGGCGGATCGGCCTGGACGGCCGCACCGGGATCGTGCTGCGCACCGGCCCCGCGATCGAGGTGGAACGGCGTGACAAGCGGCCGCTGATCGTCACGGTCGACGGCGCCGACGTGGGCGCGGGAGTGCTGCAGGCGTACCTGGACCAGTCGTCCTCCGCGCGGT
>JBASAE010000327.1:0-2763 GCA_049654285.1 Microbacterium sp. | reverse complement strand
CAGCTGTCGACCTCGGTGCGCCGCTGCGTCGCCAACCTGGACCCGGCGCATGAACGGAAGGGCATCGCGGCGAGGTAGCACCCCGCCCTGGCGCAGCCCGGCTCAGAGCCCGTCGAGGTCCCTGCGCTGCTCGGGCGTGAGACCGTCCTGCAGCTCCTGGCGTGCCTCGGCGACCGCATCGGGGACGATCGGCGTGGCGGTGGTGGCGGGTTCGGCCTGGGTCGAAGGCTGCGCTGACCGGTCGGCGAAGACCTGGGCGTGGGCGGCGTCGTAGATCTCGCCGGCCTTGGCCGTCATCCTGTCGTCGACGAGGTCGTAGACCACCCAGGCGACCAACAGCAGCAGCGGCGGGACGACCCAGCCCCAGAAGCTGCTCACCCGGACCCCGCTGAGGAGCACGGTGATCAGCCACACGATCAGCTCCACCACGAAGACGATCACGTACTGCACGACCTTCTCGCCGATGGTCGTCCGGCTCGCGGCCGACCGCTCGACGCCCGAGCGGAACGCCTTGCCGAGGGCGGGCTTGACCAGCAGGGTCGCGAGCGTGAGGATCACGGCCGCCCAGAGCGCGTGCCAGCCCACCCTGACCGAGGTCATGAGCAGGCCGATGAGGAACAGCACGACCACGTTGAACACGTAGAGCGTGGCGAAACGGATGACGTTGGTGCGCATGTGCCCCAGATTGGCACACTCGCGCCCGCGTTTCGAGAGGGATGTCGCGAACAGCGGCCCGATCGGCGATCGTCCGCCGGGCCGGTCGCTCAGCCGCCGAGCGTGCTCTGGATCCCCGTGATGCGGGCCTGCTCGTCGAACTGGAACGTCGCGGACCCGGTGGCGTCCGACACGGCCGCGCCACGGAATGCCTCGTCCGTCCACTGCAGCTGCCACGCGGCGAGCCGGGCCAGGTCCCACACCGAGGTGCGGGGATCGGTCATCGGGGTGGTCTGGAGGATGCGGGGGAGCACGATCAGCGCGTCCGCGACGGTGAGGGGGCCGAGCACGCCGTCGAGCACGAACACGGCGCGTGCGCCGCCGCCGGTGGGCGCGGAGTAGTACGGCGCCCGTCCGGTGAGCTCGCCCGCGACGCCGCCGATGACATGGGCGACCTCGGCGACCCACGCCTCTGGCTCGCCCGCGACGGCCTCGCCGAGCGGCAGCTCCGGCTCGGTCAGCGCGCTCAGGCCGTATTGCGCACCGTAGGCGCGGATGCCTGCGGACACCCCGTCGGGTGCGCCCATCGGGTGCGCCCATCCCCACAGCACGCTGCGCGGTCCGGGGGCGATCGAGGCGACCAGATGCGCTGTGGCGACGATCCGGCGATTCGGGTCGGAGATCGAGGAGAATGTCAGGGTGCGCGCGGTCAGGTCGGCGTCCCAGCGGTGCTCGCCCAGGGAGTCGGCGGCGGCCCGCAACTGATCCTGCCGGAGCGCGGTGAACAGGGCCGCCCGATCGGCGAGAGGGCGGAGGACGTCGAGGCTCATGCCACCAGTCTGCGCCCGGATGCTATGAATCCGCTTTCATGCCGCGACCCATCCGCCACACGCTCGGAACCGCGAGCACGGCGAGGGCGATCGCGCCGTACAGCACCGCCGAGGCCACCAGCACGGTCCCGGCATCCGCGTGGGTCACCAGCCAGCCGTACACCAGCGTGCCGATCGGCATCGCCACGAAACTGCCCAGCATGTCGTAGCTCGCCACCCGCGACAGCCGGTCGCCGGGGACGTTCTCCATCATCCCGAGGTTCCAGCCGGTGCTGAAGACCTCGCCGCCGACGCCGGCGAGGAAGGCGGCGATCACGAGCAGCACCACCGCCGGATGCACGCCCAGCACGGTCAGCGGCAGCGCGAACACGGCCATCCCGAGCATCCCGTACCGCAGCGGCCTGCGCAGCGGGACCCGGATCAGGATCAGCGTCATCAGCAGCACTCCGGCGCCCTCGGCGCTGACCACCCACCCCCAGCCCGAGATGCCCAGTCGGTCGTCGTTCTTCGCGATGTACGGGCCGATCACGCCCCAGGCCCCGACATGGATCGCGTTCATGACCATGAACGCGGCGACGATCGTCCACAGCCAGGAGCGCCCCCAGAACTCCGACCAGCCGGCGCGCAGGTCGGCGAACAGCGAGAACTCGCCGCCGCCTGCGGGCGGCGGCAGCCTCACCATCGCGAGGATCGGGATCGCGGCCAGCCAGCCGGCCACCTGCACCACCATCGCCCAGGCGGGGCCCACCGTGGTCACCAGCACGCCGGCGATCACCGGTCCGCCGATCGTCACGGCCGATCGCACGAACGACAGCAGGGCGTTCGCCTGCTGCAGGTTCGCGGGGTCGGTGAGCTGCGGGATGATGCCCTGCATGGCGGGCAGCACGAACGCCGTCGACGCGCCGTTCAGCGCCGCCAGCGCGACCATCGCCGGGATCGACGCCTGCTGGGTGAACAGCAGCGCCGCGATCGTACCGAGCGAGAGGATGTCGAGCACATAGCACGCCTGGATCACGAGGGCCCGGGGCAGCCGGTCCGCCACGACACCGCCGAACAGCACGAACACGACATTGGCGACCGTGAACGCGGTGAGCACATAAGACAGGCTCTTCGGGTCGTTGTCAATGTCGAGCACCGCGAACGCCAGCGCGATCGACGACATCGACCCGGTGACCATCGTGATCGCCCGCGCGAGGAAGAACCACCGGAAGTTGCGGTCGCCCAACGCCGCGAGCTTCGCATGCATCCGTCGATTCTGGCAGGTCGGCAGGTTTCGAAG
>JBASAE010000326.1:0-1692 GCA_049654285.1 Microbacterium sp. | reverse complement strand
CATCCAGTCCGTGCGCGACATGCGCCCCGTCCAGCCCGGCCGCATCGCCTGCGGCGCGGCCGAGCGACTGGAACATCAGGCCGAACAGGGGGCCGCTCGTTCCGCCCACCTCGTCCAGGAACGTCTCGCCGAGCGTGCTGAGCACGTCACCGGGCGCCGGGTCCGGCAACGCACGGAGTCGGGGCACGGCGAGCGCGAGGCCGCCTCCGATGTTCTCCGCAAAGTCCCCGTCGCCCATGGCCCTGTCCCACGCGGCGAACGCGGAGGCCGACGCCGAGAACGCGTCCGCGAAGCCGAGCACCCAGGCCAGGACGGCCCTGCCGTCGAGTTCGTTCATCGTGCGCCTCCCGTGATCCATGCGGCCGTGTGCGCCGGGGCGTCCCAGAGCTCCAGGGCGGCGGGCGACACCTTGGCCACGGTGAGCGAGAAGCCGCTCATGTCCAGCGCCGTGACGCCGGCGGCCACGTGCAATCGGACCGGCGCCAGCCCACGGCTCTCGAAAGCGCCGCAGACCTCGTCCGCGAGCGCGTAGAGGGCGAGCTCGGCGAGTCCGCCCAGACCGTTCACGAACACGATCGGCTCGCCCTCGACGCCGTCCAGCGCCTCGACCAGCTCCCCGACCATGCGTGAGACCAGTTCCGCCGCGCCTCCGGCCTCGAGGGAGAGGCGCGATCGCTCGCCGTGGATGCCGACTCCGTACTCGACCGCGCCGACCGGGATCTCGAATGCAGGATCACCTTGACCGGGAAGGCGGTGCGCAGCGGTCGCCACTGCCAGGCTCCGTGCGCCGCTCACCAGGCTCTCGCCGAGTCGGACCAGTTCGTCGAGCGAGGTGCCGCGATCAGCGGCGGCACCCAGGATCTTCTCCACGATCAGCGTCGCCCCGGTCCCCCGCCGGCCGACCGCCGCGTCATCGGTCGCCAGGTCGTCGTCGACGATCACGCGTCCCACCCGGATGCCGTCGGCGGCGAGGCGCTCCGCCGCGATGGCGAAGTTGATCACGTCGCCCGTGTAGTTCTTGACGATGTGCACGACGCCACCCGGCCCCGCCACGGCCTTCGACGCCTCATAGATCTGGCGATTGTGCGGCGAGGTGAACACCTTGCCGGGACAGGCCGCATCGAGCATCCCCTCCCCGACGAACCCGATGTGCAACGGCTCATGGCCGGAGCCGCCGCCGGAGACGAGACCGACCCGCCGATCGGGATGGGGGCGCCGGGCGCGCAGCACCGGCGGGCCGGGGAGCATCTCGACGATGTCCGCGTGGGCGCGGACGAAGCCGGCGAGTGCGCGTTCCACAAGCGTGCTCGCTTCCGCAGCGGAGTGGGGCATCTTCGCCTCCTGGGTCGGGAGAATCCCGGTCATCTGGGGTCCGGGTCCTCGAATAGTAACCGCGACAAGACCGCCCACAGTGCGTAATCAGTCTCAGATCTGAGACGTTCCCGCCGGTCGTCCCGCACTCAGCGGCGGGCGTCGAAGAAGTCCTGCAGCAGGGCGCAGGCGGCATCCGCCTCGACCCCGGCGACCACCTCGGCGCGATAGGGCAGGCGACGGTCGCGCAGCAGGTCGTAGAGGGAGCCGGCCGCACCGGCCTTGTCGTCCCAGGCGCCGAACACGACCCGGCCGACGCGCGCCTGCAGGATCGCCCCCGCGCACATGATGCAGGGCTCCAGGGTGACCACGAGCGTGCAG
>JBASAE010000325.1:0-1534 GCA_049654285.1 Microbacterium sp. | reverse complement strand
GGCGCTCTCCGATGATCCGCGGATCACCATCGTGGCCCTCGCCGAGAGGCTCGGCCTCTCCCGCAACACCATCCAGGCGCGGATGGCGCGGCTCGACGAATCGGGGGTCTTCCAGTCGTATGAGCGGTCGTTCTCGACCGAGGTCCTCGGCTTCCCGCTGCAGGCCTTCATCAGCATCGGAGTCCGGCAGATCGAGCTGCCGCGGATCACCGCCGAGCTCGCCCGCATCCCCGAGGTCGTGCAGGCGCACGGGCTGAGCGGGTCGATCGACCTGCTGGCCAGGGTGGCCTGCCGCGACGCCCGTCACCTCTTCGACACCGACGCACGCATCCTCTCCATCGACGGCGTGGAGCGCACCGAGACCTCGCTCGCGATGGGCGAGGTCATCCCCTACCGCGCCGCGGGGCTCATCGGGCTCGCCCGGCGGGAGTCCTGAGCGCCGCCGATCGACGGACCCCCCTCCCGGAGGAACCGCAGGATCGCGCCGGCCGCCTCGGCCGGCGTCTCGTAGTGGATGAGATGTCCGACCTGCGCGATCTCGACGAGCCGGGCATCGGCGAACATCCCGGCCAGGCGCCGCTCCGCCTCGATCGGCGTGATGTCATCGCGCTCGGCCGCGACGAGCAGGGTCGGCACCTCGATCACGGGGGCGAAGGCACGCACGTCGTGGGAGACGCTCGTGACGAACGCGTCATGCAGCACGTCACGGTCAGCGAACCGTGAGAAATAGGTGTCGTGCTGATCGTGGACGAACCGACGCAGCACCGGGTCCGACGTCTTCGCCATCGTGCTGCTCATGACCCGCACGATCAGCCGGTTGCGCAGCAGCGCGGTGCCGACCCGATCCGGCAGCCGCGCTCCGAGCGCGTAGTAGAGCACCGCGAGACGGGTCATGACCCCTTTCGGGCCGGTCAGCGCGGGGGCGCCGATCGGGTTCACCAGGATCAGCCGCGGGGCGGGCAGCCCGCCGGCGACCGCGGCGGAGGCCACGATGGAGCCGAAGGAATGTCCGAGGACGACGGCCCCCGGGGCCACGGCCGCGGCGAACTCGGTCAGCCAGCCGGCGTAGGCACCGAGGTCGTGTGTCCGCCCCGGAAGCGGTGGGGTCTCGCCGAAGCCGGGCAGGTCGGGCGAGATGACCCGCACGTCGGGCAGGTAGGCGATCACCGGCTCGAGCCCGTGATGCTCTCCGCGGAACCCGTGCACGGCGATGATCGTCGTCTCCGCGTCGTCCGGGCCGTACGCCCAGTACGCCGTGACACCCCCGGCCACCTCGACCTCGTGCCGCCGCACCGGGATCCTGCTCAGGCGCTCGGCATAGGGAGAGGGCATGCCTCCGAGTCTAGGGCGTGCCTCCCCGTCCGAGCCATCGCGAGGGCGACGCCCGCCGGTGCGCGGGCTCCCCCGCCTGTCGCCCGAGGAATGTCCGCGCCCCTCCCTACGGTGGTGTCATGGCATCCGCGCTGCGACTCCCCGACTGGCTGACCCGCGTCGGCGTCTTCGATCTGGAGACCACGGGGTCGATGTCCGGCAC
>JBASAE010000324.1:0-2120 GCA_049654285.1 Microbacterium sp. | reverse complement strand
CGGCCCAGCCGTCCGTCTCCGCAGCGATCAGGGCCGCGCCGAACGAGGAGTCCCGGTCGCTGAAGGCGACCGGCCGGCCGAAGGCGTCCGCCACGATCTGGCGCCAGACCGCGCTCCGGCCACCTCCGCCGCCCAGATAGACGACCTCGTCGCCGGTGCCGCCGCCGACCGAATCAGCCAGGGCGACGAGCTCCGCGGCGACACCCTCCATGATCGCGCGGGCGATGTCGTACGCGTCGTGGCGGCTGTCCAGGTCGATGAGCGAACCGGGCGCGCCCTGGGTGCCGCGATGCCCCTGCAGATAGGGGAGGAAGGTCGGTACGTCCGTGCGATGCTCCGCTCCGGCGGAGAGGTCGGCGACCGGGATGCCGGTGAGCCCCGCCCACCAGCTCAGCGCCAGGCCCGCGGCGTGCATGGAGTTCAGGGCGAGCCAGGTCCGCGGGTACGCGTGACGGAAGGATTGCGGGCGCGGCTCGGCGAGAGACTGGAAGGCGACCCCGGAGGTCCCGAGCGAGAGCCCGAGCGCGCCCGGCGCGGTGACCCCCAGGGCGACGGCCTGGGCGGCCTGGTCGCCCGCTCCCCCGACCACCCGAGCGCCCCGCATCGACTCGGCCCCCGGGGGGACGGCGCCGATCTCGCCGGTGACCTCGTGCGAAGGAACGACGTCGGGGAGCGCGGAGACCGGCAACCCGATGAGATCGGCGATCTCCGCCGCCCACCTGTCGGTGCGGTAGTCGAGCAGCGCCATCGCGGATGCATCGGAGGGCTCGGTCGTCTCCCCCGCGCCGAGCCGGCGACGCAGGTGGTCCTTGGGGACCGTCACCGAGGCGATCCGCGCGAACGTCTCCGGCTCGTGCTCGGCGATCCACGCCAGGTGCGCGAGGCTGAACGCGGGGATCAGCGCGTTGCCGGTGATCGCCGCGATCTCCGGGTGGGCCGCGGCGAGCCGTGCGACGGCGCCCGCCGATCGTCGATCGCTCCACAGCGGTGCCGGCCGGAGCACCTCGCCCGCGGCGTCCGCGATGACGCTGGTGTGCATCTGCCCCGTGAGGCCCACGACGACGTCATCCCGGTCGCGCCCCTGCATCACGCGCCCGACCGCCTCGCCCACCGCTGCCCACCAGCGGGAGGGGTCCTGCTCCGACCAGCCCTCCTGGGGGTGCTCGGTGGGATACGGCGCCGAGCCCGCCGCGACGACCTCCCCGGTCTCCCGGAGGAGGGACGCCTTCACCGAGCTCGTCCCGACGTCTATCCCCAGTGCTGCACGACGGCCCACTGCGCACCCCTCTCCGAGGACTAATAACTGAAATCAGACAAAACAATGCTACTTCACCCGATGATCGGACAGAAGAGGGTATTGTTCTGCCGGCCCGTGGCGTATGCTCGCTACCGCAGAGAGGAGACCTCGATGGCCGTGCTGAGCACCGCCGCCGCTGCCGGCGAGATCCTCGAGCTGATCCGCTCCGGTCGGGCGAGCACCCGCAACGAGATCCGCGAGATCACCGGGCTCTCCCGCTCCACGCTCGCCGAACGGCTCGACGCGCTCTTCCGCACGGGCATCGTCGGCGAGGGCCCCGAGCAGGCGAGCTCGGGAGGACGTCCGCCGCGCACGCTGCGGATCGAGCCGGACGCCTTCGTCGTCCTGGCCGCGGATGTCGGGGAGACCCGCACGCGCCTGTGCCTGGTCGACCTCGCCGGACGGGTCGTCGACGACGTCGTCGGCGTGCTCCCGATAGACCGGGGGCCCCGGCCGGTCATCGACTGGATCCTCGACGAGGGCGACCGGATGCGGGACGCCTCGGGCATCCCGCCGGCACGGCTGCTCGGCATCGGCATCGCCGTGCCCGCCCCGGTGGACTTCGCCGCGGGCGAGGTGGTCGGGCCCTCGGTCATGACCGGCTGGGAGGGCGTCGCCGTCCGCGACCTCGTCGGCGCACGAGCCGATGTGCCCGTCGTCGTCGAGAACGACGTCAACGCCCGAGGCCTGGGCGAGGTGTCCGGCCGCGACGCCGAGGCCGAGCACATCCTCTACGTGAAGGCCGGGACCGGCATCGGCAGCGCGATCATCACCGGCGGCGCGCTGTTCCGCGGCAGCCAGGGCTCGGCGGGGGACATCGGCC
>JBASAE010000323.1:0-3144 GCA_049654285.1 Microbacterium sp. | reverse complement strand
ACCTCGCCTCGTCCGTGCACCGCGCCTCCGCCGCGGGCGCGGCCACCGTGCTCGTCAGGGGAGCGCGGCAGCCGCAGCTCTCCGCCGCGCTCATCGACCGAATGCTCGCCGAACAGCCCCGAACCCGAGGAAGCAGGGAACAATGACCGAGACCATCACCCGTGTGCCGCTCATCGCCGACGTCGACACCGGGATCGACGACTCCCTCGCGCTGCTGTACCTGATGGCCAGCCCCGAGGCGGAGATCGTGGCCATCACGTGCACCGCCGGCAACGTGCCCGCCCGCCAGGTGGCCATCAACAACCTGGCCTGGCTCGAGCTCTGCGGCCGGGAGGGCGTCGAGGTCGCGCTCGGCGCCGAGGTGCCGATCATCCAGCCGCTGATGACGACGGAGGAGACCCACGGCCCGCAGGGCATCGGCCACGCCGAGCTGCCCGCGCCCTCCCACGCCGTCTCGGACCGACACGCCACGGAGGTCTGGATCGACGCCGTCCGGTCGCGGCCGGGCGAGATCGTCGGCCTCGTCACGGGGCCGCTGACGAACCTCGCCCTCGCGATCAAGCTGTGCCCCGAGCTCCCGCTGCTGCTGAAGCGTCTCGTCATCATGGGCGGCGCCTTCAACCATGCCGGGAACACGCTGCCGACGACGGAGTGGAACATCGCCGTCGACCCCGACTCGGCCAAGATCGTGTTCGACGCGTTCTCGGTCGTCCCCGCCGACCGGCGCCCGATCGTCTGCGCGCTCGACGTCACCGAACGCATCGAGATGAAGCCCGAGCACATCGCCGCGCTGGCGGAGGCGGCGGGCAGCACGCCGGCCGAGGTCATCTCGCCGGACGACGCCCCCGGGCTCCGATCCACGGCGAGCCACGCGGTCATCCGCCACCTGTCCGACGCCGTCCGCTTCTACATGGAGTTCCACCGCGAGCAGGAGCAGGGGTTCCTCGCCCACATGCACGACCCGTTCGCGGCGGCGATCGCGCTCGACCCGTCGCTCGGCACCACGCGCGCCGCGACCGTCGACGTCGAGCTGGCGGGCACGCTGACCCGAGGTCAGACCGTCGCCGACTGGCGCGGCATGTGGGGCCGCGAGCCCAACGCCGACGTGGTCGTCGACACGGACCCCGCTGAGTTCTTCCGTCGTGTGATCGACCGCGTCGGCCGCCTGGCCCGTGAGATCGGCTGACTTCTCCCTTCCCCCTACCCCCTGATGAATGCAAGGAGGCGTTCATGTCCACTACATCGACAAAGCCCGCGGATCCGCACCGGGTCCGCAACATCGTGCTGGTGACCATCGGATCGGTGATCATCGTCGCGACGTATCTGTACCTCGCCCTCGGCCAGCCGGCCGGGGTCGCCGACAGCAGCACGAGCCCGGCGGCGCTCGTCGCGATCGCCGGTTACGTGATCGGCGCCGTGCTGCTCGCAGCCGGCTCCATCCATCGGCTGCCGACGGCCACGATCGCGATGATCCCCGTCGCGATCGCCCTCAACATCGTCGTCGGGCAGATCGTGGCGGTGATCGGGCTGCCGGTCTACGTCGACTCGATCGGGACCGTGCTCGTGTCCGCGCTCGCCGGACCCGCCGCCGGGGTCGTCACCGGCATCCTGACGAACGTGATCTGGGGGCTCACGCTCAGCCCGATCGCGCTGCCGTTCGCCGTGGTGCAGGTCGTCATCGGCGTGATGGCCGGATACGCCGCGCGATGGGGCATGTTCCGTCGCTTCTACCTCGCTCCGGTCGCCGGTGCGGTGACCGGTATCGTGGCCGCGATCATCTCCGCGCCGATCTCCGCCTTCATCTTCGGCGGTGCGACCGGCGGCGGCACGGGAGCCCTGGTCGGGGCGTTCCAGGCGATGGGACAGTCGTTGCTCGGCGCGACGACGTTGCAAGGGCTGTTGTCCGATCCGCTCGACAAGGCGATCACCTTCACGATCGTGGTGCTGATCCTCGCCGCGCTGCCGAGCCGGTTCCGCCAACGGTTCCCGTTCGTGCGCCAGTACCGCGTGTTCGGTGCTGCGCCCGTGACGCCGCGAAGCGCGGGCTGAGACGATGGCGTCGACGCTGTACGTGGATCGGCCGTCGCCGGTCCATCGGCTCAACCCGGTGACCAAGCTGGTCGCACTGCTCACCCTCATCGTGGTCGTCTTCGCGGTCCCGGTGTGGTGGGTGGCCGCGCTCGGCGTCGTCGCCGTCGTCCTCCCGGCCGCCGTGATCTCCGGGTGCGGCGGCCGGCTCGCGAAGCTCGGCCTGGCCGTGCTGCTGCCCATCATCGCGGTGCTGTTCATCGTGCAGGGCCTCACCTTCCCCGGGGGCAAGACGGCGATCTTCGAGTGGGGGATCTTCACCGTGACCTCAGAAGGGCTGATGTTCGCGTTGGGCATCGGGTCCAGGATCGTGTGCCTGGTGCTGGCGTCCATGCTCTTCGTGCTGACGACCCACCCCGGCGATCTGCTCTCCGCGCTCACCGCCCGGGGCATGTCTCCGAAGTTCAGCTACGTGATCAGCTCGACGCTGCAGCTCATCCCCGCGTTCCGCGATCGCGCGGACGGCATCCTGCTCGCGCAGCAGGCACGCGGCCTGGCGGTGGGAGGCGGGATCGGCGGTCGGATCAAGGCGATGATGCCGCTGCTGAGTCCGCTGGTGCTCGGCATGTTCACCGACGTCGAGGAGCGCGCGACCGCCATGGAGGCGCGTGGCTTCGGATCCGGAGCACGGCGGACCGCGCTCACCCCGGTGCCCGACAGCATGCCCCAGCGCGTGGCGCGCTGGGCGATGCCGGTCGTGGCCCTCGTCATCATCGTCGTCCCCTTCGTGACAGGAGCGCTGTGATCACCCTGACGGACGTCTCGTACGCCTACCCGGATGCGGAGGTCTTCGCCCTCGAGAAGGTCGCCCTCGAGGTCGCGGAGGGCGAGATCCTCGGCATCGTCGGTGCCTCCGGCGCGGGGAAGACCACTCTGGCGAAGGCGATCGCGGGGTTCATCCCGCACGTCGACGGCGGCGAGCTCACCGGGTCGGTCGTCGTCGACGGCGTCGACATCGCCGGTCTCCGCCTCGCGGACGCCGTGGCCAAGGTCGGCCTCGTCATCCAGAACCCGTTCAACCAGATCTCCGGGGCCAAGTACACCGTGCGGGACGAG
>JBASAE010000322.1:0-5127 GCA_049654285.1 Microbacterium sp. | reverse complement strand
CTTCGAACGGAAACGTGGACGGAGCCGCGAGAATGGGGGGCATGGTTGACACGCTTCCCTCCCTGGCATTCCTCGGCGCGGGTTCGATGGGGGGTGCCATCCTGCAGGGGGTGCTCGCCTCGGGCATCCCGCACGGCGGCGTCGTCGCGACCAACCGCACCGCCGCGAAGGCCGCAGCCCTCGCCGGACGCGGGGGCGTGACCAGCATCGCGCTGGAACGACAGCCGGATGGGAACCGTGACGCCGCGGCGTCCGCCCGCATCGTGCTGGTCGGCGTCAAGCCCGCGATGGTGCCGGACCTGCTGCGCGAGATCGCCCCCGTGCTGCGCACCGATGCGATCGTGGTGAGCCTGGCGGCCGGCGTCACCCTGGCCACCTTCGCGGACGCCCTGGGCGCGCGGGCCCGCACGATCCGTTCGATGCCGAACACCCCGGCGACGATCGGCCGGGCGGTCACGGGACTGGCGGCCGGGCCGACCGCCACGGCGGAGGACGTCGCGCTGGTGCGTCGCCTGTTCGAGACGGTCGGTGCGGTCGTCGAGGTGCCCGAATCGCAGATCGACGCACTCTCGACCATCTCGGGATCGGGCCCGGCGTACGTCTATCTGCTCATCGAGGAGTTCACCCGGGCGGCGGTCGGGATGGGATTCTCCGACGCCGATGCGCGCCTCCTGGCCGAGCAGACCTTCATCGGTGCGACCGCGCTGCTCGCGGCGTCCGGGGAGGAGCCGTCCGAGCTGCGCCGCCGGGTGACCAGTCCCAAGGGCACCACCGAACGGGCGATCGCCGTGCTGCAGGATGCCGGGCTCGCACCGCTCTTCACCCGGGCCGCCGAAGCCGCCCTGGCTCGCGCCCGCGAGCTCGCCGCCGGGGCCTGAAGCGTCAGCGGTCGAGGCCGGCGAAGCGCTCGATGTCGCTGTTGGTGCCCGAGACGATGATGAGGTCGTGGTTGGTGACGATCGTGTCGGCCTCGGCGTAGCGGAACGGCTTGCCGGGGCTCTTCACACCCACCACGGTGACGTTGTACTTGGTCCGCACGCCGGACTCGTTCAGACCGACCCCGCGGATGAACTTCGGCGGGTACATCTTCGCCAGCACGAAGTCGTCGTCGAAGCGGATGAAGTCGAGCATCCGCCCGCTCACCAGGTGCGCGACCCGCTCGCCGGCCTCACGCTCGGGGTAGATGACGTGGTTAGCGCCCACGCGGGCCAGGATCTTGCCGTGCGATTGCGAGACCGCCTTCGCCCAGATCTGGGGCACCTTCAGGTCGACCAGGTTCGCGGTGATGAGCACGGACGCCTCGATGAGCGAGCCGACGGCGACGACCGCGACCTGGAAGTCCTGTGCTCCGATCTGCCGCAGCGCGTCGAGGTTCCTGGCATCCGCCTGCACGGTGTGCGTGACGCGGTCCGACCACTTCTGCACCAGCTCGAGGTCGGCGTCGATCGCGAGCACCTCGCGGTCGAGCCGATCCAGCTCGCCCGCGCACGCCGCCCCGAAGCGGCCCAGTCCGATCACGAGCACCGGGGCGTCGCCCCGCACCATCTCAACCATGCTGCCTCCTTGACGGACGACCGGCACCGCTGCCGGGCCTATCCAACGATCGGCCTTTCCACGGGCAGCGAGTAGAGCTGCGACCGGCTCGTCGCGGCGACCGCCGCGGCGAGTGTCACTGTACCAACGCGCCCCATGAAGATGGTCGCCGCCAGCACGTACACGGCGGGTTCGGGCAGGGTCTCGGTGACGCCCGAGGTGAGCCCGACGGTGCCGAACGCGCTGATCACGTCGAAGAGCACGTCGATCACGTCGTCCCGGGTGATCTGCACGATCGTCACGGTCGAGATCGCGACGATCGTCGCCCCCCAGGCGACGACGCTCAGTGCGACGCGCTGCACGTCGCTCGGGATGCGGCGACCGAACGCCTCGACCGACTGGCGCCCCTTCGCCTCCGACCACACCGCGAGGGCGAGCACGGCCAGGGTGGTGACCTTGATGCCGCCGGCGGTCGACGCCGAGCCGCCTCCGACGAACATCAGCATGCAGGCCACGAGCATCGACGACCCGTTCAGGTCGGTCATGTCGATCACGTTGAACCCGCCCGACCGTGTCATCGCCGAGAGGAAGAACGCCTGCACGGTGGTGTCCGCGGCGTCCATCGAGCCGAACGTGCGCGGGTTCGAGTGCTCCAGCAGCAGGAAGACGGCGGCCCCGATCACGAACAGCAGCACCGTGGTGACCAGGGTGAGCCGGGCGTGCAGCGACCACCGCTTGACGTGCCAGTGGTGCTTCGCGAGCGAGTAGATCACCGGGAAGCCGATGCTGCCCAGGAAGACGCCGGCCATCAGCAGGATGAGCACCAGGTAGTCGTCGGCGAACACCGCGACCCCGCCGTCGTTCGGGGCGAAGCCGGTGTTGGTGAACGACATCGCCGCGAAGTAGGGCGCCTCCCAGAGGGCGGCGACCGGGTCGGCCTTCGCCATCACGAGGGCGGGGTAGAGCAGCAGCGCCAGGACGATCTCGATGATCAGCGCGGAGAGGGCGACGGTGCGCAGCAGCTGGCCGACCTCGCCCAGGCGCACGGTCTGGCTCTCATTGACCGGACCGCCGTGCGCGCGGAGCGGGTTGGTGTCGCCCGCGGCCATCAGCTTCGCGCTCAGGCCCAGCTTCTTCGAGATGACCATGCCCAGGAGCGATGCCAGGGTGAGGACGCCCAGGCCGCCGATGTTCACGCCGATGAAGACGACGACGTGCCCGAACGGCGACCAGTGGCTGCTCATGTCGACGGTCGTGAGCCCGGTGACGCAGATCGTGGAGACCGCGGTGAACAGGGCGTCGCTCAGCGGCGTGGCGGTGTGCGAGGCGGAGGCGATGGGGAGGGAGAGCAGGGCCGTGAACAGCAGTATCAGGAGGGCGAACACCACGATCGCGAAGCGCGAGGGGGAGGAGGTGACGAAGTGCCGCAGGTACGACCCGAACCCGCGCAGGCGACGCCCGGAAGCGGATGCCGAAACCATGCCCGACATCGGCCCCCCTCTCTTCCTGCGGTGCGTCGCCGACAGCTCGCCGGATCCACGTCATGGTACTCCGTGGGTGGGGAGACTACCCTGTTGGCATGACCGACATCTTCGACGTGATCGCAGACGGCACGAGGCGCGACATCCTCCAGTTCCTGCTGCGCCGCTCGAACGACGACGCTTCGGGCACCAGCGTCACCGAGATCGTCAGTGAGCTCGGCGTCAGCCAGCCCACGGTATCGAAGCATCTGAAGGTGCTGCGGGATGCCGAGATGGTGACGGTGCGCGAGGACGGTCAGCGCCGGTTCTACAGCATCTCGGTCGCCCCCCTCGAGCAGGTGGACGACTGGCTGGTGCCGTTCCTCGTCGACGCCTTCGGCGATCAGGCCCCCGACATCGACCTGTTGCCGCTGCCCGACGGGGCCGCGCACACGGCCGAGTTCGTCGGCCGTGCCGCGGCGTCCGCGAAGCACGCGGTCACCAGCGCGTTCAAGCGCTTCGGCGCCTAGCGGCGGCCGCGTCCCTGAGCCGGTCGCGCGGCTCTCAGTGCCGGTGCCGCCGGCCGAACAGCCGGGCTCCCCAGAGCGCGGCGACGGCGACGATCACGAGGCACCAGCCCACCGCCCAGGCGGGCTGTGCGCCCGGGTCCGTGCCCATCAGCAGACCGCGGATCGTCTCGATGATCGGCGTGATGGGCTGATGGGTCGCGACCCACTGCAGCCAGGACGGCATCGTGTCGATCGGTACGAAGGCGCTGGACAGGTACGGCAGGAACATCAGGATGAACCCGTAGCCGCTGGCGGCCTCCGGGCTGCCGGCGGCGAGGCCGATGGCGGCGTACAGATAGGTGATCGCCAGGATGTAGAGCGTGATCACGGCGGTCGCCGCGATCCATCCGCCCAGGTTCGCCGTGGGGCGGAACCCGAGCAGCAGGGCGACGCCGATCACCACGGCCGTGGCCACGAGGTTGCGCACCAGGCTCGCCATGACGTGTCCGGTGAGCACCGCCCCCGCTCGCAACGGCATGGTCCGGAATCGGTCGATGATGCCGGTGTCCATGTCGCGCGCGACATATGTCGCCGTCGTCGCGGCTCCGAAGCCCGCGCAGAGCAGGATTATCCCCGGCACGACGTAGTCGACGTAGCCGCCGTCCGATTGCAGCGCGCCGCCGAACACGAAGGTGAACAGCAGCATGAGCGTGACCGGCAGCATGATCGACATGCTCAGCGACTCCCCGTCGCGCAGCGACTGGGTGAGGCTGCGGCGCACGAAGACGCGCTCGGCGGCGAAGCCGCGGATGCGGGGGCGCGGTGCAGGGAGGGTGGCGGTGAGGGCGGTCATGGGATCTCCTGGGGTGTTCGTGCGTCGCTGCGTGCGGGGTGTGACCCGGTGAGGCTGAGGAAGACGTCGTCCAGCGTGGGGCGGCGCAGGGTGACGGATGCCGCGGCATCCGTGCCGTCGATCTGATCGAGCGCACGTCGGAGTCCGCCGACGCTGCCGTCGGTGGGGATCTCGCCGAGCGGCTCGCCGTCCGAGCCGTGCAGCACCACGGTGTCGCTGCCGACCAGGGCCTTCAGCTGCGCGGGGGTGCCGGTCTCGACGATGCGTCCGTCGTTGAGGATGGCGACGCGGTCGGCCAGCAGGTCGGCCTCCTCGAGATACTGCGTGGTGAGGAGGACCGTGGTGCCGGCGTCGGCGAGCGTGCGGATCACCTCCCAGAGGTCGAGGCGGCTGCGCGGATCGACGCCCGTGGTCGGCTCGTCGAGGAACAGCACCTCGGGGACGACGACGAAGCTGAGCGCCAGGTCGAGGCGACGGCGCATGCCACCGGAGAACGTCTTCACGCGCTTCGCCGCGGCATCCGTCAGGGCGAACCGCTCCAGCAGCTCGGCGGCCCGCCCGCGCGCCGCGCGCGGGGAGAGGCCGGACAGCCTGCCGAGCATCACCAGGTTCTCGGTGGCGGTGAGCATGTCGTCGACGGCAGCGCTCTGCCCGGTGAGCGCGATGCGCCGGCGCACTTCGACGGGCTGCGTGGCGACGTCGAAGCCGGCTACCCGGGCGGAGCCGGCCGAGGCCGTGATCAGGGTGGTCAGCACCGAGATCGCGGTGGTCT
>JBASAE010000321.1:0-3408 GCA_049654285.1 Microbacterium sp. | reverse complement strand
CCGAGGTCGCGGCCGACACGATCCGGGACTTCCGCGCCCGGCTCTGACGCGGCCTTCCGGTTCACGGCGGCGCGACGCGCTACCCGGCGGCGGGAGGCGTGCGTTTCGAGTCGGCGAGCTCGTCGACCAGGAGCTCGCGCTCCCCGGGGGTGCCGTTGCGGTAGGCCTGCCGGCCGATGATGTGCGCGGACAGCGGCGCGGTCGCGAACTGCATCAGCACGATCGGCGAGACCAGCAGCAGCCCGAGCAGGATGCCGCCGACGGTGCCCTGGGACACCGCGATGGCCAGGCAGATCAGCAGCAGCCCCAGCACCTGCGGCTTGGTGGCGGCATGCAGCCGGTTGGGCACGTCGCGGAAGTGCAGCAGGCCGACCGCCGCCGACAGGCAGAGCAGCGCCCCGATCAGCACGAGCACCAGCACGGTCGTGTCGACCAGGGCCTCGGGGAGGGCGAACGCGAGGATGCTCATGAGCTGCTGTTGTCCCTCCGTGCGACGTACCGGGCCACGGCGATCGACCCGAACACCCCGATCATGGTGATCGCCAGCAGCACGGGGATGTTGCGCGTGTGTCCGTTGATCGCCATCTCGGCGCCCAGCACGCAGACCACCTCGGTCAGCAGCACGTCGCTGGCGACGACGCGGTCGAGGATCGACGGGCCGCGCACGATGCGGATCACCGCGAGCACCGCGGCGGCGCCGAAGACCACCAGGATCGCGCCCAGCAGGATGCTGTTCATCGGCCCTCTCCCTTCGCGCGCTCCGCGCGCTCGTCCTCCCGCAGCGCGCGATACTGCGCCGGGTCCCCCAGCGCCCGGACGATGCGGCGCTCCCAGCGCAGCACCTCATCGCGGAACCTCTCCACGTCCTGCGCGCTGCGGATCCCGATGACGTGCAGGTACAGGATGCCCCGGTCGCGATCCGCCTCGATCACGAAGGACCCGGGGATCAGCGACGCGGTCACCGAGACGTGCGTCATGATCAGGTCGTCGGCGTATCTCAGCGGGATGGCGATGATCGCCGCGCCCGGCTGGCGGCGGAAGTCGAACACCTGGACGCTGACGCTCAGGGCGCCCAGCACCACCGCCCAGAGGAACTGCACCACGAACAGGAAGGCGTACCAGAGGTTGACCCGGCCGGACAGCTCGACGGTCGGCAGACGGAACACGCGCGTGACGAAGACCGCGACCACCAGCCCGGTCAGGAACGACAGCGCGGTGAACTGATGCCACAGCAGCATCCACAGCACGACCAGCCACGCCAGGAACGGCAGCTGCACCCAGATGTCGCGCAGCAGCGAACGCGGGGTCTCGGGGCTCATCCCTGCACCCCCTCCTCCACCTGCACGAGCGTGACCGGTTGCAGGAGCCCTGCGCCGATCCGGTCGCAGAGGGCGAACAGGGGACCGGCGAACACGGTCAGGGCGAGCGTGACCGCCACCATGCCGCCGGTCGCGATCGTCATGATCCGGGGGATGCGCCGGGTCTCCTGGTGCTCATCCGCGGCGGGTGCCCCGCTCAGGTAGCCGACCCTGCCGTCGATCTCGGCGGCATCGTCGTCCTCGCGCCAGAACGCGAGGTTCCAGGCGCGCATCAGTGCGTACAGCGTCAGCAGCGACGTGAGGATGCCGCCGCCGATCAGCACGTACATCAGCGGGGTGCCGACGTCGGCCGCTGCCCGGAACAGCGCGATCTTGCCGATGAAGCCCGAGAACGGCGGCAGGCCGCCGAGGTTGATCGCCGGCACGAAGTAGAGCACGGCCAGCAGCGGCGCCGCTTTCATCAGACCCTTCACCCGCAGGATGCTGGTGCTGCCCGCGCGGCGCTCGATGAGCCCGACCGCGAGGAACAGAGTGGTCTGCACCACGATGTGGTGCACGATGTAGTACACGGTCGCGCCGACGCCGGCCTCGGTCGCGATCGCCAGGCCGAAGATCATGTACCCGACGTGGCTGACCAGCGTGAAGGACAGGATGCGCTTCAGCTCGGCCTGCGCGACGGCGCCGAGGATGCCGATCACCATCGTCGCCAGGGCCACGACGAGCAGCAGGTCGTCGATGCTGTTCTGCGCGAAGAGCTGCGTCTCGGTGCGGATGATCGCGTAGACGCCGACCTTGGTCAGCAGGCCCGCGAACACCGCGGTGACCGGTGCGGGGGCGGTGGGGTACGAGTCGGGCAGCCAGAACGACACCGGGAAGACGGCCGCCTTGATGGCGAACGCGATCACCAGCAGCAGGTGCAGCACGAGCTGCGTCTCCTGCGGCAGCTGCGCGACCCGCTCGGCCACCTGCGCCATGTTCACCGTTCCGACCGCGCCGTAGATGGCGGCGATCGCGGCGAGGAACAGGATCGACGACACCAGCGACACGATGATGTACACGGATCCGGTCCGGATCCGCGACTCGGTGCTGCCGAGCGTGATGAGCACGTAGGAGGCGACCAGCAGGATCTCGAAGCCGACGTAGAGGTTGAACAGGTCGCCGGCGATGAACGCGTCGAAGATGCCCGCGGCGAGGATCAGGTACGACGGGTTGAAGATCGAGATCGGGGTCTCCTCGGCGCCGTCGGCGACGCCCTGGCCGATCGAGAACAGCAGCACCGCGAGCAGCACGATGCTCGAGACGAGCACCAGCAGCGCGGCGAAGCGGTCGACGTAGAGCACGATGCCGAACGGGATCGGCCAGCCGCCGACCGAGACCGCGAGCGGCGTGCTGCTGCGGTCCACCTGCACCAACAGCACCGCGGCGATCACCGAGACGCACGCCAGGGTCGCTGCCGACACCAACATCTGCAGGCGCGGGTTGCGCCCGAAGACGAGCGTGATCGCCGCTCCCAGCAGCGGCAGCGCGACGATGAGGGGGACCAGGGCGCTCACGGGCGGTCCTCCGTCCGACGGCGGGCCACGGGATCCGGGACGTCGACCGGGGCGTCGTCGTGGATCGCCGGGTTGTCGCGCATGTGCAGCACCGTGATCGGCGCGGTCTGCTCGCCGACGAAGTCGGTGGTGGCGTCCTCGTCGGCGTCATCCGACTCGTCCTCCATGACGTCCTCGTCGCTGAGCGTGCGCTCGCGCAGGGCGATGTCCTCCTCGTCGTCCTCGAGGGTGTCGGCCTGGCCGAGCTGCCAGGAGCGGTAGATCAACGCCAGCAGGAACGCCGAGACCGCGAACGTGATCACGATCGCCGTGAGCGTGAGAGCCTGCGGCAGCGGGTCGCTCGTGGCGTCCGTCTCCCCGTAGAAGGGGGCGGCGCCCGGCACGCCCATCACGATCAGCAGCATGAGGTTGACCGCGTTGCCCAACAGCAGGAAGCCGATCAGCACCCGCGTCAGGCTGCGTTCCATCATGGCGTAGACACCGCCGGCGAACAGCACCGCCATGACCACGATCAGCGTGAGCGAGACGTCCATCAC
>JBASAE010000320.1:0-5563 GCA_049654285.1 Microbacterium sp. | reverse complement strand
CTCCTGCGGAGTCCCCGGATCTGGTGTTCTTCTCCAGCGTGTCGGAGAACACCCGCCGGTTCGTCGACCGGCTGCAGCTGCCCGCGGTGCGCATCCCGTTGCGGCCCCGTCTGGAAGGCACGATCAGGGTGGCTCGGCCGTTCGTGCTGGTCGTGCCGACCTACGGCGGCGGGGAGCGCGCCGGAGCGGTCCCGAAACAGGTCGGGGCGTTTCTGAACGACCCCGCCAACCGGGCGCTGATCCGCGGGGTCATCACCGCGGGCAACACGAACTTCGGCGAGCACTACTGTCTCGCCGGACCCATCATCTCCGCCAAGTGTCAGGTGCCGGAGCTGTACCGGTTCGAACTGCTGGGCACCGACCGCGACGTGGAGCAGGTCAGAGAAGGACTGCCCCGGTTCTGGGCGCAGCTCGAAGAAGACGAGGAAAGGAAAACGGCATGACCATCACCATCGACACCCCACCGCAGGCGCCCGCGCAACGAGAGGGCATCGGGGCGCGGAAGGACTACCACGCGCTGAACGCGCAGCTGAACCTGTTCGCCCCGGACGGGTCGATCCAGTTCGACAAGGACCGCGAGGCCGCCCGTGAGTTCTTCCGCCAGCACGTTATTCCGAACACCCAGGCCTTCGGCTCGGTGTGGGAGCGGCTGGAGTGGCTGATCGAGCACGACTACTACGAGGAGGCGTTCCTGCGCACCTACGATCCCGCCTTCGTCGTGGCGCTGCACGAGCGCGCGGAGGCGGCCGGGCACCGCTTTGCCACCTTCCTCGGGGCGTTCAAGTTCTTCACCTCGTACGCCCTGCGCACCTTCGACGGGACCACATATCTGGAGGGCTTCGAGGAGCGCGTCGCCGCCACCGCTCTGTTCCTCGGCCAGGGCGACGAAGCCCTCGCGAGCCGGCTGGTGGACGAGATGATGTCCGGCCGATTCCAGCCCGCGACCCCGACGTTCCTCAACGCCGGCAAGGCGCAGCGCGGCGAGCTCGTCTCCTGCTTCCTGCTCCGGCTGGAGGACAACCTGGAATCCATCGGACGGAGCGTGAACTCCGCCCTGCAACTGTCCAAGCGCGGCGGCGGGGTCGCCCTGCTGCTGACGAACCTGCGCGAGACCGGTGCGCCGATCAAGAAGATCCAGAACCAGGCCTCCGGGGTGGTGCCGGTGATGAAGATCCTGGAGGACTCCTTCTCCTACGCCAACCAGCTCGGCGCCCGCCAAGGTGCAGGCGCGGTCTACCTGCACGCGCACCACCCGGACATCCTGCGGTTCCTCGACACCAAGCGGGAGAACGCGGACGAGAAGATCCGTATCAAGACCCTCTCCCTCGGCGTGGTCATCCCGGATGTGACCTTCCAGCTCGCGAAGGAGAACCGGGAAATGCACCTGTTCAGCCCCTATGACGTGCAGCGCGAGTACGGCACAGCTTTGTCGGATCTGTCGGTGAACGAGCACTACGACGACCTGGTCGCCAACCCCCGCATCCGCAAGACCACCATCAGCGCCCGCGAGTTCTTCAAGACCCTCGCCGAGCTGCAGTTCGAGTCCGGCTATCCGTATGTGCTGTTCGAGGACACCGTCAACCGTGCCAACCCGCTTGAGGGATGGATCAACATGTCGAACCTGTGCAGCGAGATCCTCCAGGTCAACACGCCCTCCCGCTACGACGCGGCGATCGGCTACGAGCAGATCGGGCGAGACATCTCCTGCAACCTCGGCTCCCTCAACATCGCCCAGGCGATGGCCTCACCCGACTTCGGTGCCACCGTCGAGACGGCGGTTCGGGCACTCACCAGTGTCTCGGATCAGACCGACGTGGACGCCGTGCCCTCCGTCGCCGCGGGGAACGACGCCAGCCACGCGATCGGGCTCGGGCAGATGAACCTCCACGGCTACCTCGCCTCCCAGCGCATCCACTACGGCTCCGAGGACGGCATCGACTTCACGGACATCTACTTCCTCGCGGTGACCTACCACGCGGTGCGCGCCTCGAACCTCCTGGCGATCGAGCGCGGGGCTCGTTTCGCCGGCTTCGAGACGTCCGCGTACGCCGACGGGTCCTTCTTCGACAAGTACACCGAGCGGGACTGGCAGCCCGCGACCGAACGCGTCGCTGCGCTGTTCGCAGACGCGGGGGTCGCGATCCCGACCCGCGAGGACTGGCAGGTGCTACGCGCCTCCGTGATGGAGCACGGCATCTATAACGCCTACCTCCAGGCCATCCCGCCCACCGGGTCGATCAGCTACGTGAACAACGCGACCGCGTCGATCCACCCGATCGCGGCGAGGATCGAGATCCGCAAGGAAGGCAAGCTCGGCCGCGTCTACTATCCGGCCCCGTACATGACCGACGAGAACGTCGAGTTCTTCGAGGATGCCTACGAGATCGGCTACGAGAAGATCATCGACACCTACGCCGCCGCCACCCAGCACGTTGACCAGGGGCTGTCATTGACGCTGTTCTTCCGCGACACCGCGACCACCCGCGACATCAACAAGGCGCAGATCTACGCGTGGCGTGCCGGGATCAAGACCCTCTACTACATCCGGCTGCGCCAGCCCGCCCTCGAAGGCACAGAGATTGAGGGCTGTGTCTCGTGCGCACTGTGACCGTAACGACCGAAGGAACCCGACCATGACGATCATCGAACCTACCCGCCCCCTCACCGACGCCTCGGTCACACCGCCCGGCTACCGACACGACCCCGCCGCCCGGCTGCGGCCCATCAACTGGAACCGCGTCACCGACGACAAGGACCTCGAGGTCTGGAACCGGCTCACCGCGAACTTCTGGCTACCCGAAAAGGTGCCGCTGTCCAACGACATCCCCGCCTGGCAGAAACTCACCCAAGAAGAGCGCACCCTCACCATGCGCGTGTTCACCGGCCTGACGATGCTCGACACCGTGCAGGCCACGGTCGGGGAGATCTGCCAGATCCAGGACGCCCGCACCGAGCACGAGGAAGCCGTCTACACGAACATCGCGTTCATGCAGTCTGTGCACGCCCGCTCCTACTCGTCCGTGTTCTCCACCCTCACCTCGACGCCGGAGATCGACGACGCCTACCGGTGGGCGATCGGCAATGACCTTCTCCAGGAGCGATGCAAGAAGGTGCTCCAGCACTACTACGGGCCCGACCCGCTCAAACGCAAGGTCTCCTCGACACTGCTGTCCTCGCTACTGCTCTACGCGGGGTTCTACTTGCCGCTGCACTTCTCCGTGCACGCGACCCTCACGAACACCGCGGACATGATCCGGCTCATCCTGCGCGACAAGGCGGTGCACGGCTACTACTCCGGCTACAAGTACCAGCGCGGCCTCGAAACCCACACCGCCACTGAGCAGGACGCCATGCGGGAGTTCACCTACACGCTGCTGGAGGAGCTCTACGAGCTGGAGCTGTCCTACTCCGGGGAGCTGTACGAGCCGCTCGGCCTCATGGACGACGTCGCCGTGTTCGTGCGCTACAACGCGAACAAGGCGCTGATGAACCTCGGCTATCCCGCCCGGTTCGCCCCGGAGGAGACCGAGGTCAATCCCGAGATCCTCGCCGCGCTTGCCCCCGGAGCGGACGAGAACCACGACTTCTTCTCCGGTTCCGGGTCGAGCTACATCATCGGCCGGGCCGAGGACACCCGTGACGATGACTGGTCGTTCTGAGCCCTTGCCACGGCCAGACGAGGGCACGTGGCTCGAATCGATAGCACTGTTCCAGGCCATTCGAGAGGGCAACCAGCCCGCCGCGGTGCAGTTGCTGCACAGCAGCACGAATCGCGACGCCGTCATCAGCGGGCTGCTCTCGATCCTCGGCATGTTCCTCCGCGCTGAAGATCCGGCCAAGCTCGACAAGCTCATCGCCGCCTCGCATCGTGCCGGACCACCGCCTGCATACGGGGCACGCCCCTTCCTGCCGCCCCTCGACACCTAACCCCTCCGCCCGACGGAAGAGAGAAAGACTCATGACCCAACACATCAGCGTCATCATTGGCAGCCTGCGACGTGGCTCCTTCGCCCGCAAGATCGCACACAACGTCCTCCCGATGTTCCCCGACGGCTACGAAGCGCGGATCGTCGAGATCCGCGACCTACCGCTCTACGACTTCGACTACGACGACCCGACCATCACCGACAAGCCGACCCCGGGCGAATACACCACCTTCCGGGAAACGATCAAAGCATCCGACGGGGTGCTGTTCCTCACCCCGGAGAACAACCGCACCATCCCCGCCTGTCTGAAGAACGCCGTCGACATCGGGTCCAAGCCCAACAACGACGTGGTGTGGACGGGCCTACCCGTCGGAATCATCAGCCACTCCGTCGGCCGTATGGGCGGCTACTCCTCCCAGAAGAATCTCCGACTCGCACTGTCGTACTTCGATATGCCCACCCTCGGACAACCCGAAGTGTTCCTCTCCCAATCTCGGGAGCTGTTCAGCGACGGAGACAACATCAGACGCGAGTCGACGATCGGATTCCTGCAGAACTACGTCGATCGCCTCGTTCAACTGGTCGAGGACAACCCACGCCCCTGATTCACCTATGGCGCGCATCAGATGACTCGACCGTTCCAATCTTCGCGCCATCGACGATCAGCCGTAGAGTGATTGCCCGCTTGAAGATTTCGTAACGTCGATAAGTGCTACGAGGCGACGGCCGGCGGGAGCGGAATCGCGTGCATGGCGCGGGTTCTCAGGCACGCTGAAGTGCCAACTAAGGTGCTACGCAACGTGTAGCCACGCGTATGTCGATCTAGTTATCATCGTCGTTTTACCCCGTATTTCCGGGGCTGAACGCCGATCCGTGATTCTGGCCCGAGGGGGTCGAGTGCAGTTCAACTTCGCCACGCATGAAAGCTCGTGATCACAGCCGTGAGCTACACATGCGCACCGCTCATGGGGCAAACGATGGGGCACCGAGTACGTATTCGCAGGTATCGGGATGTACGCAGGCGCAGATACCACCCCGAGAATCGTTGATTTCATGCGGGTTTCTGCCCCCTGGCGCGGGTGGCTGCTCGGTCGGGGGCAAGAGTTCAAGTCCCCCCTCGCGCACAGAAGCTTCAAGGCCCGGGTCCGAATGGATCCGGGCCTTGAAGATTTCCCCTTCGGGAGCGATGGCCTCCTCCCGGCGCGCAGGCCGCAGGGTGGAACAGTTCGATCGGGCTGCTCCCCTCGAACCCGTGGCGGCTGCGCCCCGGTCCGTCCATCGTGGCCGTCCTCGAGCGCACCGAGGACTTCCGCACCGCGACCACCGAGCTGTGGATGCCCGTCGAACTCGCATAGCCGGGCGGGGCGGCGGCGCCCTCAGCCGTCGCCGAGCACCCGGCCCAGGATCCGGGCGCCGTCCGTGAAGGCGCCCGGGTTCGGGCCGGAGTAGTTCAGCCTCAGATAGCGCCCTGCCGGCTCGGCGGGGAACCACTCGTCGCCGGCGGCGACGATCAGGCCCTGTGCCTCGCAGTCGCGGGCGACCTGCGTCGGGTCGGTGTCATCGGGCAGCCGAAGCCACAGGTTCAGCCCACCGCGGGGCACGGCCTCGGGCCGGGCGCTCGGAGCGTGCTCACGGAG
>JBASAE010000319.1:0-3168 GCA_049654285.1 Microbacterium sp. | reverse complement strand
CTCTGGGCGTCGTCGCGCAGACGCTCGCCACGGTCGGGAACTCCCGCATGCTGCAGGCGGTCGCCGAAGCCGCGGCATCCCGCGGATATGCGCTGACGGTCATGACGCTCGGGCCCGACGGCGACATCGCCGGCGCCTTCGACCGGCTGCACGAGCAGGGCGCCGACGGGGCGATCGTGCTCAACGAGGCCACTGTGCTCGCCCGGGATGCCGCACCCGCCGGCCTGGAGCTCGTGGTCGTCGACTCGCCGCCCGACGAGAGGTTCACGGTGATCGGCGTGGACCACGCCGCCGGCGCCCGGCTCGCGACCCGGCATCTGCTCGAACATGGCCGGCGCGCCGTGCACCATCTCGCCGGGCCCGCCGGATCGTTCGCCGCTGTCGAGCGGGAACGCGGCTGGTGCGAGGCGCTGACCGCGTCGGGCATCGCTGCGCCCGAGCCGCTGCGCGGCGATTGGAGTGCCCGGTCGGGGCACGAGCACGGGCGGATTCTCGCCGCGTCCACCGAGGTGACCGCGGTGTTCGCCGCGAACGACCAGATGGCGCTCGGCCTGCTGCGCGCGCTCGCCGAGGCCGGCCGTCGAGTGCCCGAGGACGTCGCGGTGATCGGCTTCGACGACGTCGCGGATGCCGCGGACTACCGCCCTCCGCTCAGCACCGTCCGCCAGGACTTCGATGCCCTCGGCGAGCACGCCGTGCAGGCGCTGGTCGCGCGGGTAGAGGGTGCCGGGGCATCCGATCCCCGGCTCGCGACGCCCGTGCTGATCCTGCGTGGGAGCACGTGAACCGCCGGGTCAGAACTCCAGGAGCACCTTCGTCGCCCGTCGCTCGTCCATCGCGCGGTATCCCTCGGCGGCCTCGTCGAACGGCAGGGTCAGGTCGAACACCGCGCCGGGGTCGATCCGAGAGGACATGATCAGGTCGATCAGCTCCGGGAGGAAGCGGCGCACCGGTGCCGGTCCGCCGTGCAGGTGGATGCCGGAGAAGAAGAGCTCCTTCCCGTCGATCGCGACGTCGTGGGAGACGCCCACGAAGCCCACGTGCCCGCCGGCGCGCGTCGAGCGCATCGCCTGCTCCATCGCCTCCTGCGTGCCGACCGCCTCGATCGTGGAGTGCGCCCCGTAGCCGCCGGTCAGCTCCTTGATGCGCGCGATGCCGGCCTCCCCGCGCTCCTCGACGATGTCCGTCGCGCCGAACCTGCGCGCGAGAGCCTGCCGGTCGGCATGCCTCGACATGGCGATGATGCGCTCCGCGCCGAGCTGTGCGGCGGCGAGCACGCCGAGCAGCCCGACTGCGCCGTCGCCGACGACCGCGACGGTTTTGCCCGGGCCGGCCTCGGCGGCGACGGCGGCGAACCAGCCGGTGCCGAGCACATCGGACGCCGCGAGCAGGCTGCGGAGCTGGGCGTCCGTCGGCGTCCCGTCGACCCGCACGAGCGTCCCGTCGGCCCAGGGGATGCGGGCGTACTCGGCCTGGGTGCCGATCGCCCCCATGCTCACCACATGGGTGCATCGAGACTGGTATCCGGCCAGGCAGATCTCGCAGGTGCCGTCGGAGGCCATGAACGAGCCGACCACGAGGTCGCCGACGCGGGTGTCGCGCACCTCCGCGCCCACCTGCTCGACGACGCCGATGTACTCGTGCCCCATGCGGATGGGGCGTCGCAGCCGGTCCGCGCCGCGATACGGCCACAGGTCCGATCCGCAGATGCAGGCAGCGGTGACCCGGATGATCGCGTCGGTCGGCTCGACGAGCTCGGGCTCGGGGACGTCTTCGACCCGGACGTCCCGCGGTCCGTGCATGATGACTGCGCGCATGGCTGCTCCTCCATCGATGGCTCGGGCGTGTCTCCCATTCTCCTGCCTCCCGAGCGATGTCGGGTGAGGCGGCAGGGAGGAAGGGGCGCGAGCAGGAACGTGCGCGCGAAGCCCTCGAGCGCATCGAATCCGGCGCCCATCACCGGGCGTGCCCTGGTAGCGGATCAGTGATCGCACCGGGCTCGCGTGCCGGGGGGGCGTCGTCGAGGATCGCGTCGGCGAGGATCGCCCCGTGCGCACGTTCAGCCGGCGTGTGGCGAGAGGGCGCGGTCGACCGCGGCGAGCGCGATCATGCCGTGAGGCCCATGTCGGATGCCGTGACGGGGAACCGTGCGGGGGAGCCCGCGATGTGCGCTGCGAGCTCGTCGAGGGCGGAGTCGGCGAGCCGGCGGATCTCGGTGCCGAGGGACCCGGCGATGTGCGGGGTGATCGCCACGTTCGGCAGGCGGTGCAGCTCGGAGTCCGGCGGCAGCGGCTCGGGATCGGTCACGTCGAGCAGGGCGTCCAGGCGTCCGGTCCGGCACTCCGCCAGCAGCGCGTCGTGGTCGAGGATCATGCCGCGGGCGGTGTTGATCACCGTCGCCCCGTCGGGCAGGGCCGCGAGCTCGGCCGCGCCGATCATATGCCGCGTGCTCGGCAGTGCGGGGGCGTGCAGCGAGAGCACGCTGGCCCGGGGGAGCAGCTCGTCGAGCGGGACGAGCCGTGCGCCGGCGCGGGCCACGACGTCCGCGTCGGCGAACGGGTCGGCGACGAGGACGTCGACGTCGAGCAGGCGGAGCATCTCGACGACCCGGCGGCCGATCCTCGAGTAGCCGACGATGCCGATCGTGCGATCGAGGTTGCCGATCCCGGCGTGGGCGGCGAGGCCGCCGTCGTGGCGCTCTCCCGCGGGGGTGCGCAGCAGCGTGAAGGCGCGCTTGCCGGCCATCACGATCGCGGCGAAGGCGAACTCCGCCACCGGAACCGCGTTGGTCTCCGCCGCCGAGGTGATCAGGATGCCCCGCCGCCAGAACTCCTCGGAGACGATCTCGCGCACGCTGCCCGCCGCGTGGAAGACGGCGCGCAGCTTCGGCATCCGGGACAGCCGCACGGCATCGAGCCGCGGCGCGCCCCACGAGGTGATCAGCACCTCGGTCTCCGCCAGTGCGTCGACGAGGACGGGGTCGTCGAGGTCGGCGGGGGGAGGGGCCAGCAGATCGGCCATCCCGGTCAGCCGTGCGCGCCGCGTCTCGTCGAACAGCTGGGCGCAGGCGTCCGCCGACATCGTCATGAGGACCCGGGGGCGTGCTGATGACATGTGACCAGTGATATAGCGCGCCGGGGACATTTGCAAACCTCCATCCGATAGTTG
>JBASAE010000318.1:0-3219 GCA_049654285.1 Microbacterium sp. | reverse complement strand
GAACGGCACCTCGGCGGTCGCGGCCGCCATCGCCAGGGCCGCGCTGTCGTTGATCGTGCCCACCTCGTTGTTCGCCGCCAGCGCGGTCGCGAGCGCGACCCTCGGCGTCGACCCATCGTGCAGTGCGGCAGCGAACGACGCCACGCTGACGCGGCCCGTCTCATCGAGCGGCACCCGCCGCACGGTCGCGGATCCGCCCGTCCCACCACTCGCGGCTCCGAGACCGGCAGGCTCGCCGAGCCCAGCCCCGGCGGTGCGCTCCGCCGGCCCACCGCTGTCGTCCTCGGCCACCGCGCTTCCGGCACCGGCCGTCCCCGCAGCCGTCGGATGCACCGTCTCCCCGGTCAGCGCGGCCACCGTGTCCATCGTCGCGTGATGCTCCCCGTCCGGCAGCACGATCGCCGACGTGCCAGGCACGCGCGACGCCCACAGCCCGTGCAGCGCGGTGTTGATCGACTCGGTGCCGCCGGACGTGAAGACGACCTCGATCGGATCGCACCCGAGCACGGCGGCGGCCCGCTCGCGGGACTCCTCCAGCAGACGCCGGGCCCCCTGCCCTGCGCCGTGGGTCGAGGAGGCGTTGCCGAGCAGCGACGACGCGGCCAGCCAGGCGTCCCGTGCCTCCGGACGGAGGGGGGCCGTGGCGGCGTGGTCGAGATAGAACCGCATCCCTCGATTCTCGCATCGCGGGACCCGCCCGGGACTCGGGCCCATCCGACGCGGCACCCGGATTCATCCGGCGGCGCGCCCGGCGTCTAGGCTGTCTCCCATGTCTGCGCCCGCGATGACACCCCTGCACGAGGACACCTCCCTGGACCGTCTCGGCGTGCACCTCCACGACGGGGTCGGCACCCTGCGGATCTGGTCGCAGAACGCCTCGTCGATCGAGCTCGTGATCTTCGACGCCACCGACCTCGACTGGGAGACCGCGCAGCTCCCGCTCGATCGCCTGCCCGGCGGTGTCTGGGAGATCACGACCGACCTGCTCCAGCCCGGCACCCGATACGCCCTCCGGGTCGACGGGCCGCACGGCCCGGGCAACACCTTCAACCCGGAGACGCTGCTGCTCGACCCGTACAGCCGTGGCCTCGCCGAGGGTGACGGCTACGAGGAGTGGCGCTCGGTCGTCATCGCCGACGGCTTCGACTGGGGCGGCGTCGCCAAGCCCCGGACGCCGCTCGATCGCACCGTGGTCTACGAGGGACACCTCAAGGGCCTGACGAAGCGTCATCCCGACATCCCGCCGGCTCTGCACGGCACGTACGCGGGTCTCGCGCACCCGGCCATGATCGAGTACTTCCACTCCCTCGGGGTCACCGCGATCGAGCTGCTCCCGGTGCACGCCTTCCTGCCCGAGCCCCGGCTGCTGCAGCGGGGGCTGACCAACTACTGGGGCTACAACACCCTCAGCTTCTTCACGCCGCACAACGCGTACGCCACCGAGGAGTCGCGCAAGGCGGGTCCCGAGGCGGTCCTCACCGAGTTCAAGGGAATGGTGAAGCTGCTGCACGAGGCGGGACTCGAGGTCATCCTCGACGTCGTCTACAACCACACCAGCGAGGAGGGGATCGGCGGCCCGCGCTCGAACCTCCGCGGCATCGACAACGCCTCCTACTACCGGCAGCTGCCCGACGGGGCCTACGTCGACACGACGGGATGCGGCAACACCCTCGACACCTCGAAGGACGCCGCCGCCCGCCTGGTGCTCGACTCGCTGCGCTATTGGGCGCAGGAGATGCAGATCGACGGCTTCCGGTTCGACCTCGCGGTCGCGCTGGGTCGCGACGAGAACCACGAGTACACCCGCGATCACCCCCTGCTGCGGGCGATCACCGAGGATCCCGCGCTGCAGGACGTCAAGCTCATCGCCGAGCCCTGGGACGTCGGGATGGGCGGATGGCAGACCGGGAACTTCCCCGACGGATGGAGCGAGTGGAACGACCGCTACCGCGACCGGGTGCGCAACTTCTGGCTCAGCGACATCGACTACGCGCGCCGCGCGGCGTCCCCGGCCGGCATCGGCGGGTTCGCCCACCGTCTCTCCGGCTCGGCGAAGAACTTCAGCGATGAGCGTGGCCCCCTCGCCAGCGTGAACTTCGTCACCGCGCACGACGGCTTCACGCTGAACGACGTCGTCTCCTACGACGTCAAGCACAACGACGCGAACGGCGAGGACGGTCGCGACGGGGCGGACATGAACCGTTCGTTCAACCACGGCGCCGAGGGGCCGACGAACGACCCGGCCATCCTCGCCGCACGGCGCAAGGCCATGCGCAACCTGATGGGCACCCTGCTGCTCTCGGCCGGTGTCCCGATGATCACCGCGGGCGACGAGTTCGGCCGCACCCAGCGCGGAAACAACAACGCGTACTGTCATGACTCCGCGCTCACGTGGCTGAGCTGGGACCACGAGCCCTGGCAGGCGGACCTGCGCGAGCACGTGCGGCGGCTCACGCGGCTGCGCGCCGAGAACCCGGCGTTGCGCCCCGCCCGCTACGCGCGCCTGGGCGAGCACGTTCCCGGCGCGTCGGTGATGGACTGGTTCGACCAGAACGGCGAGACCATGGAGGTCGAGCAGTGGAACGACCCGCGCAACCGGACCCTGCAGTACGTCGCGGCCTCCGTCCCCGAGAACGGCGAGTCCAACCGCATCCTGCTGATCGTGCATGGCACCGAGGCGCCGATCGACGTGCGGCTGCCTGAGACGATCGAGGATGCGACGGCGTTCGTCTCGCTCTGGTCGAGCGCGGACGAACGGCCGGACGAGGAGCTGCGTCGTCATGCGCCGGGCGATGTCCTGCCCGTCGTCGGCACGTCGATGCAGCTGTTCCGCATCGAGTGACGGGACCGTCCCCGCGGGCCCGGACGGCACGCCTTCCGGGCGCTACCTGCTTCCGGTGCAGAGCGGTACATTCAAGGTGTGGCAGCACGTACCGTCCTTCGTCCCGCAGCGCTGAGAAGCACCGCGCAGGTCCCGCTGCGGCCCGCCGTCGAGCCCCCGGACGCCGCTCCGGGCACCCGCACCGGACGCATCCCGCTCGCGGACGCGTCGCCGGCGGCACCGGAGGGGTTCTCCCCGAAGGCCTTCGTCGGCGAGGCGGTGCCGTTCCGGGTCGTCGCATTCCGCGAGGGGCATGACCTCATCGGCGCCCGGGTGCGGCTGCGCTCCCCGGGGGGCGAGGAGAGCCTGCACCGCCTTTCGCCGCAGGAGGACGGCAC
>JBASAE010000317.1:0-2529 GCA_049654285.1 Microbacterium sp. | reverse complement strand
CCAGCTCGGCGCGAGCGGCGACGGCCTGCTCGTGCAGGCGCTCGACACGCTCGCCGTCGTCGTCGAGCTCGGCGAGCCGCAGGGCCCCGGTGCGCCAGAGCTCGAGCGCGGAGTCGAGCGATCCGTGCTGCCGGATCACCGCGCCCAGAGCCGCCCGACGCTCCTCCACCGCGGCGAGCTCGTGCGGTCCCGACTCATCGAGGTCGGCGAGGTAGCCCGAGAGCTGCAGGGCGAGGTCGGCGGCACGATAGCCGAGGTCCTCGAGGGACGCCGCGATGCCGGCCAACTGGGGGTCGGCGCTGCGCTCGACGGCGCGACGCGCCTCTGCGAGGAGCATCGACACGTCGGGCTCGTCGTCCTCGCCGGACAGCGCGGCGCGCGCGACGGACGCCGCGAGCCGCAACTCCTCGGCGTTCGCGAGCCGTTCGGCCCGCTCGGCCAGCTCGCGGTCCTCCCCCGGCTCAGGATCGAGCGCCTCGATCTCGGCAAGGTCCGCACGCAGCCTCGCAGCCTCCTCGGCACGCCGGTCGCGATTCGCGGTCAGGTCGGAGATCTCGGCGTCGAGCGCCTTCCAGTGGGCATGGGCAGCGGAGTACGCGTCGAGCGGTTCGCCGATCCCCCGGCCCCCGAAGCGATCAAGGGCGTCGCGCTGGGCGGCCGCCGAGCGCAGCCGCAGCTGATCGGACTGCCCGTGCACGACCACCAGCTCCTCCGCGAGCGCCGACAGCACCCCGGCCGGCGCCGCCCGTCCGCCGACACTGGCGCGGCTTCGTCCCTCGGCGGTCAGGGTGCGCGAGACGTACAGCTCGGCGGCATCCCCCGCCGGCTCGAGCTCTCCGCCGGCATCCGCGACGATCTCGGCGATCCGTCCCTGCTGCGGCACGACCCAGACGCCGGCGGCCGTCGCCTGCGTCGCTCCGGCGCGCACGGCGCCGGAGTCGGCACGGGCGCCGAGCAGCAGGCCGAGGCCGGTGATCACCATCGTCTTCCCCGCGCCGGTCTCCCCCGTGATCGCGGTGAATCCCGGGCCGAGCGGCAGCACCGCGTCGTCGATCACGCCGAGGCCGCGGATGCGCATCTCCTCGATCACGGGTCGGCCCTCACTTGTCCGCTCCACGCCATCCGGCGACCGGGAGCTGGAACTTGCGCACCAGCCGGTCGGTGAACGGGATCGGATGCAGCCGGGCCAGGCGCACCGGGCGGGAGGAGCGCCGGACCACGACGCGCGCACCGGGCGGCAGCTCGTGCGATCGGCGGCCGTCGCACCACAGGATGCCGGTGCCATCGGTGCGCGTGCCCATCTCGATCGCGACCGCGGACTCCGGGCTGATCACGAGCGGCCGTGCGAAGAGCGCGTGCGCGGAGAGCGGCACGACGGCGATGGCCTCGACATCGGGCCAGATCACCGGACCGCCGGCCGAGAAGTTGTAGGCCGTCGAACCGGTCGGCGTCGAGACGACCATGCCATCGCAGCCGAAGCTCGACAGCGGACGCCCGTCGATCTCGAGCACGACCTCGATCATCCGCTCCCGGCTGGCCTTCTCGACGGTCGCCTCGTTGAGCGCCCAGGTCTCGTAGACGACGTCGCCGCGGGCGTCCTTGACCCGCACCGACAGCGCGAGCCGTTCCTCGACCTCGTAGTCGCGGGCGATGACGCGGCGCACCGCGTCGTCCATGTCATCGCGCTCGATCTCGGCGAGGAAGCCGACGTGGCCCATGTTGATGCCGAGCACCGGGGCTCCGGCCTCCCGTACGAACTCCGCGGCACGGAGGATCGTGCCGTCACCGCCGAGCACGATCGCGAGCTCCAGGTCGTGCACGTCGACGTCGGCGCCGACGACGGCGACCTCGGCGAACCGAGGGTCGACGGCGGCGAGCTCCTCGCGGTCCTCCGGAGCGAGCACGGCACGGGCTCCCGCCTCGTGCAGCGCCGAGACCACGCGTGACGCGGCGGCGACGGTGTCGTCCCTCTGCGCGTGGGCGACGACGAGGATGTTCCGATCGTTCATCGTCCTCCTGCCAGATCCGCGATGCGCTCCGTCCATTGTGACGGATCTCCGCCGCCCGCGCCGAACCGCGCGAGGTACTCGGCGTTGCCGTGTCCGCCCAGGATCGGCGAGGGCAGGATGCCCCGCATCCCGAGGCCCGCATCCCATGCATCCCATGCGGTGCGCTCGACGGCGTCGACACGGGCGACCGGATCGGAGACGAGACCGCCCTTCACCGCAGTGCGCCCCACCTCGAACTGCGGCTTGATCAGCAGCACGATGTCGGCGCCGGGTGCGGCGACCCGCGCGATCGCGGGGAACACGTGCGCGAGCGAGATGAAGGACAGGTCCCCGGTGATGAGGTCGGGCGCGTCCTGCTCACCGGTGGACTCGGCGAGGTTCTCCGCGGTCATGTACCGCACGTTATAGCCCTCCACCGACACGACCCCAGGGTCGGCGAGCACGGCCGCCGCGAGCTGATCGTGCCCGACGTCGACCGCGAGCACGCGTCGCGCGCCGCGCTCGCGGAGCACCTGGGTGA
>JBASAE010000316.1:0-5894 GCA_049654285.1 Microbacterium sp. | reverse complement strand
GCGAGGTCGTTCAGGAACGTCGTGTAGGTCTGGATGCCCTCGTTGAGGTAGGTGTCTGCGGGCATGTACACGACCTGCGCGTTCTTGACGGCGGTGACGTTCTTCAGCGCCTCGGTCTCCAGGATCTTCGCGGCCGGCACGTAGTTCGTGTCCTTGACCGCGAACGATGCGTCGCGGTCCATCACCAGGATCCAGTCGGGGTCGGCCTTGGCGATGGCCTCGACCGAGATGTCGTCTCCCTGGTGGTCGTCGGTGGCGCCGTCGACCTGCAGCGCCGGGGTGAGGCCGAGCAGCTCGAACACCGGGCCGAGGGTGCGGCCCACCTTCGGCGCGATGTAGCCGATCTGACCGCCGGAGGTGTTCACGGCCATCACGGTGGCGGACTCGTCATACGCCTTCTTGGCGCGGGCGACCGCGGCGTCGAAGTCGTCGTTCAGCTTCTTCGCCTCGGCCTGCTTGCCGAAGACCTCGCCGAGCACGGTGATCTGGCGCTTGAGCTCCGCGTCGAGGGGCTCGCCCTCGCGCGGGTCGAGCTCGAGGATCGTGGCATCCGGGACGAGCTTCGCGAGCGCGTCGTGGTGCTGGGTGAAGCGCTGTCCGTTGACGATCAGGTCCGGCTGCACGGCGACGACCGACTCGAGATCGGGCTCCATGTGGGTGCCGAGGTCGATCAGGCCGTCCTGGGTCCGGTACGCGACGGTCTCCGGCATGAGCGAGACCGCGGCGGCCTGCAGCTCGATGCCCCAGTCGCTGAGCGTCTGGAAGGTGCGGTTGTCGGTGGCGACGACGGACGCGGGCGGCGTGACGATCTCGTGGCTGCCGTTGTTGTCCTCGATGGTGACGGTGGCCTGTGCGGCGGGAGTCTTCTGTTCGGCGGCGGGCTTCTCGGTGGCGCAGCCGGTGACCGCGAGCAGCGCTGCGGTGACGAGGCCGGTGACGGCGAGAATGCGGGGCACGGACATAGAGGTACTCCTGTTCTGGTGCGGTGGATGCGGGCGCGGGGCGGCCCGGCGGGATCCGCTCACGGGGATCCGAATCAGGATAGGTAAGGCTTACCTGACTTCCCCGCTAAGCTAGCAGCATGACCACCCCGAACGTCAAGTCGCCGGCCTTCCGACTCGAACGGCGCGGGCTCGACCTGCGCTTCCGCTTCGTCACACTCGCCGCCCGCGAGCAGCTGGCGCCCGACTACGTACGGGTACGGCTGACCGGAGCCGACCTCGCCGGATTCGACTCCCCCGGCAGCGACGACCACATGCGGCTGTTCTTCCCCGAGGGTCCGGTCTCCGACGCCTCGGAGATGCGGGCGGCGCCGAGCCGCGAGTACACCCCGCTGGCCTGGGGCGACGACTGGCTCGAGGTCGAGTTCGCGGTGCACGGCGACCAGGGCGTCGCGGCGCCGTGGGCGGCCTCGGCGCCGCTCGGCTCGGTGATCGGCGTCGGCGGGCCGCGCGGGTCGATGGTGATCGATGGCGAGCCCGACGGATGGATGCTCGTGGGCGACGAGACCGCGGTCCCCGCGATCCGCCGGTTCGCACGGGCGCTGCCCGCCGGCGTTCCGGCCCGGATCGTGGTCGAGGCGCGCTCGACGTCCGACGAGATCGCGATCGACGCGCCGGTCGGCGTCGAGTGGCTGCATCGCGGGGATGCACCGGCCGGCTCCAGCCTGATCGCCTTCCTCGACGGGCTGGACGCCGCGGACCGTCCGGGCGAGGAGCCGTTCGTGTTCGTCGCCGCCGAGCAGCAGATCGTGAAGCCCGGTCGCGCACTGCTGGGCCGCTGGGGCGTCCCGCCCGAGCAGGCGATCGTGAAGGGCTACTGGAAGTGCGGCACCGCCGAGTACCACGCCCCGCACTGAGTCGCGGACCGTCTACACTGGACCGCATGGGAGCTTTGATCACCGGCGCGCAGTTCGGCGCGCCCCAGCAGATGATTCGCGAGCGCCGCGCCTGACGGCGCGCTGACACTCGCCCATCGCGCGCCGTCTCCGGATGCATCCCGCACCCGGAAGCGCGGTTCCCGCATCCCGCGACCGATCCTCCGATCGACGACCCTTCCGGGTGCTCCATCCCCTCTGGAGCAACCCATGCGCTCGATTCACGGCGGCCGGCACGAGCTCGGCCAGAACTTCCTCGTCCACCCTCCCACCCTCCATCGCATCCGCGAGCTGGTCGCCGGCACCGACGGCCCCATCCTCGAGCTCGGCCCCGGCGACGGGGCGCTCACCACGGAGCTGATGGGGCTCGGGCGGGAGCTGCGCGCGATCGAGCTCGACGAGCACCGCGTCCGGCGTCTGCGGAACCGGCACCCGGGGCTCGACGTACGGCACGGCGACGCGCTGCGCGTGCGCTACGACCGCCCGGTCGTGGTCGGCAACATCCCGTTCCACATCACGACACCGCTGCTGCGCCGCCTGCTCGCGCACGGAACCTGGCGGCACGCGATCCTGCTCACCCAGTGGGAGGTCGCACGCAAGCGCGCCGGCGTGGGCGGGGCCACCATGATGACCGCGCAGTCGGCGCCCTGGTTCGAGTTCACGCTGCACGGTCGCGTCCCCGCACACCGGTTCCGGCCGGTGCCCTCGGTCGACGGCGGCATCCTCGAGATCACCCGCCGCGGTTCACCACTGCTGCCCGCATCGGAGCGCTTCGGCTATGAGCGGTTCGTCCGCGAGGTCTTCACCGGACGCGGCCGGGGCATCGCGCGGATCCTGCAGGCCCTCGGACATCGGTCCGCGGACGTGCAACGTGTAGGCATCCGCCCGGACGCCCTGCCTCGGGACCTCGGCGCCGAGCAGTGGGCACGGCTGTGGCTGATCACCCGGCGAACTCTCGGCGAACGCTGAGCGGAGACCCTTGCGGATGCCCCGGGGTCGGCGAAGACTTGTCGGCGCCGGGGCATCCGGCATCCTCGTCGAAAGGCACTCCGATGGCCACGCTCACTCCGTATCTGTCGTTCCGCGACAACACCCGCGAGGCGATGACGTTCTACCAGTCCGTCCTGGGCGGGAAGCTCGACCTCGTCGTCTTCGCCGACTTCCCGCAGATGCCGCACGACCCCGCGGACGACGACAGGATCATGCACTCCTGGCTCGAGACCGACGACGGCATGGTGCTCGCGGCGTCCGACACCCCGACCGGCATGGAGCACCGGGCCCCGCAGGGCGTCTCGGTCTCGATCAGCACCGACGACGCCGGCCGGGCACAGGCGATCTGGGACGGGCTCGGCGACGGCGGCACCGTCGACATGCCGCTCGACTCCCCGCCCTGGGGCGGCCGGTTCGGCATGGTCACCGACCGCTTCGGAGTCTCCTGGATGATCATGGAGAACGCCGCCCGGGAGTGACCGGCACAAGGCCGCCGATCTTCCCGTCCACTCGTTCCACACAGGTCGGAGTCTCGAACGAGTTGTCCACAGATCGCGAGATTCGCTCCCTCATCGGCCGTTTTGCTCTGGAACGCTCGGAGCATCGATGAGACGATGAGGGAGTGGAACTCTTGAACGAAGCGCAGATCTGGACGATGATCGCCGCCTTCACGGCGGTCTTCGTCGGTGTGCTCACGATCTTCAGCACGCAGTTCACCCGGGTCGTCCGCGCCGAGGTCGGCAAGGTCGAGGCGAAGCTCGATGGGCTGCGCGGCGAGATGAACGCGAGGTTCACGGCCGTGGACGCCCGTTTCGATGCCGTCGACACGCGTTTCGATGGCGTCGACACGCGTTTCGATGCCGTCAACGCCCGCATCGACGGACTGGACCGCGAGGTAGGGGCACTGGTCAAGAAGACCTTCGGCCTCGATCGCGACTGATCGTCCGCCGAGCACCGGTCGCAGGCCGCCGAGCGGCCTCCTGCGGGTCAGGTGAGGACGGGCTCGGCCGTCTCTGCTCCGGAGCGATCGGTGAAGGCCTGCTTCGGCACGAACACCAGGATCACGGCGGCGATCAGAGCGGTCGCCCCGCACACCACCCACACCGTCACGTATCCGGCGAACGAGCCGGCGGTGCCCTCCACCGCGGCGCCGGAGACCCCGTGCAGCAGGGCGATGCCGAACACGCACGAGGCGATCGCGCCGCCGACGGTCTTCACCGAGTTCGTGAGCCCGGTCGCCACGCCGGTCTGCGTCGCCGGGGCGGCGGATGCCGCGGCGGCCGGGAGCGCAGCGACGAGGGCGCCCGATCCGATGCCGACGATCACCATGTTCGCGACGACCTGCAGGTACGTCGCGTGCAGCGGCAGGAACATCAGGAACCCGACCCCCACCAGCACGGATGCCGCGATCAGCGTGATCCGCGGGGTGAGCCGCCGCGCGGCCAGGGGGAACACCAGCGCGCCCGTGATCATGGCGATGAGGTAGATGCCGATGATGAGCGAGGTCGCGAAGCCGGTGGTGCCGAGACCGTACCCGTACGTCGCGGGGTCGGTGCGGGCGAAGGTCGACAGCGGCGCCTGCGCCCCCAGCACGCTCACGCCGAACAGACCGGCCGTGAGGAAGACCGGGCCGAGCGCCGGGGAGCGGAACATCCGCACATCGATGATCGGATCCTCGTGCCGCAGCTCCCACCGCACGAAAGGCCAGACCAGCAGGATGCCGAGCGCCACCAGCGCCCAGGACCACGGGTTCGCGAGCCCGCCGTCGAGCCGCAGCATCGCGAGCCCGCCGGTGAACGCGATCAGTGCGAGCGAGACGAGCACCACGCCGACGGTGTCGAAGACCCCGCCGGTCGGCTCGGGCGACTCCTTCACCCCGAACAGGATCACGAAGAAGCACACCACGATCAGCACCGCCGGCACGAGCAGCACGACGGTCAGCGGCAGCACGTCGACGAGCGCACCGCCGGCGAGCGCCCCGAGGATCGCGCCGGTCTCCAGTGCCGCGACCAGGAGACCCGCGGCGCGGGCGGTGATCGCCGACCGTCCGTCCAGACGACGCGACCGCGACCAGATGAGCGCGATCTCCAGCGGCAGCCACACCACGTAGAAGCCCATCAGCGCCCACGCGATGAGGAAGACGGCGAACGAGTCGGTGAACGGCAGTACGAGAGCGGCCGCCGCGGTCAGGGCGGTCGAGACCAGCAGCATCCGCTTGTGGCCGACCATGTCGCCGAGCTTGGCGAACGCCGGGACGACCAGCGCCGACAGCATCAGCTGGGCGCCTTCCAGCCAGTTCACGTCGGCGTCGTGGATGCCGAGGTGCCGCGCGATGTCGGTGAGCATCGGCGTGTAATAGCCCTGGAGCACGCCGCTGGTGAACTCGACGAAGGCCAGGAATCCGACGACGGCGGCGAGCGCGCCCAGGGTAGCTTTGCGCGTCATCGCGCCTCCTCGGAGGACAGGGTCGGGGTGCTTCGGGGTGCACTCACTTTAGCCGCTGGATGAGCTCGCGGTGGAACAGCTCACCGCTCTCCAACGATGAGATCTCGACCCGCTCGTCCACGCCGTGGATGGAGGCCCGCTGCGCCGCAGACATCCGCAGCGGGGCGAAGCGGTAGACGGCGGGCGAGAACCGGTGGAAGTGCCGCGAGTCGGTCGCGGCCATCATCACGTAGGGCACGGCGGGGACGCCGGGATGCGAGACGGCCAGCGCTTCCCCGAGCAGGGCGAACGGCTCGCCGTCGGCCGGCGACTCCGGTGACGGCTCGCTGCCGTCGAGCACCTCGATCGCGACCAGCGGATCGGCGATGCGATCGCGCACGCGCAGCACGGCGCGGTCGATCGAGTCGCCCAGGGCGAGCCGGAGGTTGATGGTGGCGGATGCCTGGGAGGGGATGACGTTGGCCGCCGTGCCGCCGGACTGCATGGTCGCGGCGACCGTGGTGCGCACCAGCGCGGCGGGTTCGCCGCCCAGCAGCGCGAACACCTGTGCGGTGACGGCGGGCATGCGGCTCAGCGCACGCAG
>JBASAE010000315.1:0-2357 GCA_049654285.1 Microbacterium sp. | reverse complement strand
GCGGAGAGCGTGAACACCGGCTGCCCGACGGCCACGGCATCGCCGGGCTTGACGTGCAGGTCGATGCCGGCGGCGTGCGCCACCGGATCCTCCGCGCGGGCGCGCCCGGCGCCGAGCCGCCATGCGGCGATCCCGAAGGGCAGGGCATCCATCCTCGTCACGACGCCCGCCTCGGCGGCGGTGACGACGTGCGTCTCGCGCGGGGTCGGCAGTGCGGCATCCGGATCGCCGTCCTGCGCACGGATCATCGCCTTCCAGGAGTCCATCGCCCGACCGTCGTCCAGCGCCGCCTCGACATCGGCGTCCGGGAGCCCGGCGAGGGCCAGCATCTCACGCGCCAGCGCCACCGTCAGCTCGCGCACGTCGGCGGGGCCTGCGCCTGAAAGCACCTCGACGGACTCGCGCACCTCGTTCGCGTTGCCGATCGCGCGGCCCAGCGGCACGTTCATGTCGGTCAGCAGCGCGGTCGTGGCGACTCCCGAGTCGGTGCCCAGCTCGACCATCGTGCGCGCCAGCTCACGGGCGCGCTCGATGTCCTGCATGAACGCGCCGGAGCCGAACTTCACGTCCAGCACGAGGGCGTCCGTGCCCTCGGCGATCTTCTTCGACATGATGCTCGACGCGATCAGCGGGATCGCCTCGACCGTTCCGGTCACGTCGCGCAGCGCGTACAGCTTCTTGTCCGCGGGAGCGAGGCCCGATCCGGCGGCGCAGATCACCGCTCCCACGTCGCCCTGCATCTGCGCGAACATCTCCTCGTTCGACAGCGCGGCGCGCCATCCGGGGATCGACTCCAGCTTGTCGAGCGTGCCGCCGGTGTGCCCCAGGCCGCGTCCGCTCAGCTGCGGGACCGCGACGCCGAACGCGGCGACCAGCGGGGCGAGCGGCAGCGTGATCTTGTCACCCACGCCGCCGGTGGAGTGCTTGTCGACCGTGCGCTTGCCCAGTGCGGCGAAGCTCATCCGCTCCCCCGTCGCGATCATCGCATCGGTGAGCACGCGGATCTCGGAGCGCTCCATGCCGCGCTGGAACACCGCCATCGCGAAGGACGCCATCTGTGCGTCCGAGACGTAGCCGCGGGTGTACGCGTCCACCATCCAGCGCAGGGCATCCTCGGGGACGCTTCCCCCGTCGCGCTTCGCGCGGATCACATCCACCGCATCGAACGGCTCGACGCTCATCGCCCCTCCTCCAGATCGCGCGGGCCGAACGCATCGGGCAGCACCTCATCGATGGTCCGGATCCCGGAGACCGTCTCCAGCAGCATCCCGGGCGTCGCGTGCTCGTACAGCAGCTGCCGGCAGCGCCCGCAGGGCATGATCGTCTGTCCTTCGCCGTTCACGCAGACGAACGCCACCAGACGGCCGCCGCCGGACATGTGCAGGTCGCCGACCATCGTGCACTCTGCGCACAGGGTGACGCCGTAGGACGCGTTCTCGACGTTGCAGCCGGCGACGATGCGCCCGTCGTCCACCAGCGCCGCCGCACCCACCCGGTACCGCGAGTAGGGCACGTAGGCACGGGCCATGGCATCGGTGGCGACCTGACGCAGCTCGTCCCAGTCGATATCGGTCATTCCCGGTCTCCTCCCGGAGCTTGATGCAGGGCTGCTAGGACTTGATGTACGGCTGACCGTCGGCTGCCGGCGCCCGGGAGCGTCCGACCAGGCCGGCGACGGCGAAGATCGTCACGATGTACGGCAGCATGAGCATGAACTGGCTCGGCACCGGCGACCCGATCACGCTCAGCACGCTCTGCAGGTTGGTGGCGAAGCCGAACAGCAGAGCCGCCAGGGTCGCCCGGATCGGGTCCCACTTTCCGAAGATCACCGCGGCCAGGGCGATGAAGCCCGCGCCCGCGGTCATCTCGGGGTTGAACCGCGGCACCGACACCAGCGTGTAGAACGCACCGCCCATGCCGGCGATCGCGCCGGCGATCAGCACGTTCATGTACCGTGTGCGCGCGACGTTGATGCCCACCGTGTCGGCGGCCTGCGGGTGCTCGCCGACCGCGCGCATCCGCAGTCCCCAGCGGGTGCGGTACATGCCGTACCAGACCGCGAAGACGACGACGTACATCAGGTACACCACGATGGTCTGCCGGAACAGGATCGGACCGAGCACCGGGATCTCACTGAGCAGCGGGATGCTGATCCGCTTGAACGGCTCGACCGTGTTCATGGTCGCCTGGTTCGGTGCCAGCACCTGCCGGAACAGGAAGGTGGTGAGGCCGATCACGAGCACGTTCAGCACGACGCCGACGATCACCTGATCGACGTAGTACGTGATCGCGAAGACGCCCAGCACGAGCGCGACGAGGACTCCCGCGGCCATCGCCGCGACCAGGCCCGCCCAGGG
>JBASAE010000314.1:0-4118 GCA_049654285.1 Microbacterium sp. | reverse complement strand
TCATGGCGCTGCTCGACGTGTGCGCGCTCGTGGGCGATCACGGCGACCAGCTCATCGGCGTCCAGCCGGTCCAACAGCCCCTGCGACAGCACCGTCACCGAGCGCGCGCCGTGCGGCAGGCAGTACGCCACCGGCACGGTGTCGTCGAGCACGCGCGTGCGTGCCCTGGTCGGATGCGGCGACGTGAGGAGATCGAGCAGTGCGAGGTGCCGATGGCGCTGCCGGGTGACCTGCACGATCGTCATGCCGAGGTGGGCGAGCAGATACACCGTGAACAGCGTCGCGGGGATCGCGGCGAGCCACGGCGTGGCGGGCGTCAGCGCGTATCCTGCCAGCGCCAGCGCACCGATCATGGACAGGCCGCCCGCGAGGCCGATCGCCTGCCACAACAGCAGCGCCAGCACCGGGGCCCGCGTCGGCCAGGCCGCCCGGGACAGCGCCACGGGGACCGGCCAGGCCAGTGCGATCGCGATCATCCCGAACGCGATCGCCCCCGTGATGACCACCGCGTGCGGGATCACGAGGGCCCCGGTGAGCGCCGGATCGGTCACGAACGCGGTCATGGGCTCAGCCGGCGCCGCTGAGCAGCCGACGGAGGGTCGCGGCGTCCTCCGCCGACACACCGCCGACGAACCGCGCCAGTACGGCGGTGCGGTCGCCGGCGTCGCCCAGGACCGAGTGCATCAGCTCGGCGACGTGATCGGCGCGGGAGGCCACGGCGGTGTATCGGTGCGGCCGGGCCGAGCGGTCGGAGGCGACGAAGCCCTTCTTCTCGAGCCGGCTCAGCACGGTGAGCAGGGTGGTCGCCGCGAGCGAACGCCCCACACGCTCCAGCTGGTGCTGCACGTCGTAGGCGCTCAGCGAGCCCTCGGCATCCCAGAGCGCGTCCATGACGGCGCGTTCCAGCTCTCCGAGCCTTCCCATGACAACCTCCCGACAGGCGGACACCCCTGTGCCGCGAGATCCATTCTACTACCGGTCGAACTTGTTCTATGCTGTGTCGAAATAGTTCTACATGACGTAGAATTGCAATGGTCGACAGACCGAGTCACCCGCCGTGAAGGAGGCCCCGAGTGGACGTGCTCGACATCGCACGATGGCAGTTCGGCATCACCACCGTCTATCACTTCCTGATGGTCCCGCTCACCCTCGGCCTCGGCATGGTCGTCGCGATCATGCAGACCCGTTGGGTGCGGACCGGCGACGAGAAGTTCCTGCGGATGACGAAGTTCTGGGGCAAGGTCTACCTGATCAACTTCATCGTCGGCGTCGCGACCGGCCTCGTGCAGGAGTTCCAGTTCGGCATGGCCTGGAGCGAGTACTCCCGCTTCGTCGGCGACGTCTTCGGCGCGCCCCTGGCGATGGAGGGGCTGCTCGCGTTCTTCGTGGAGTCCACCTTCCTGGGGATCTGGATCTTCGGCTGGGGACGGCTGCGCAAGGGACTGCACCTCGCGGCCCTCTGGTGCGCGGTGATCGGCTCGTGGATCTCGGCGTTCTTCATCATCGTCGCGAACTCGTGGATGCAGCACCCGGTGGGCGTCGAGCTCGGCGCGGACGGCCGGCCGGTGATGACCGACGTCTGGGCGGTGCTCACCAACAACACCGCGCTCGCCGCCTACACGCACACGATCCTCGGTGCGCTCGTCGTGGCCGGCATGTTCCTGCTGGGCATCTCGTGGTACCACCTCTGGCGGCGTCGGCACGACGGCATCGACACGGTCGACGCGGACGGCCGCGTGGTCGTCGGTGCGACGGACGCCGCGCCCGGACGCGACCGGGTCGATCACGGCGTCTGGCTCTGGTCGCTGCGCTTCGGAGCGGTCGTCGCGATCGTCGGATTCCTCGGCACCGTGGCGTCCGGGGACATCCAGGGCAAGCTCATGTACGAGCAGCAGCCCATGAAGATGGCCGCGGCCGAGGCCGCCTGCCACACCGGATCGTCCTTCTCGGTGCTCTCGCTCGGCGACCCCGGATCGGCGGACTGCGCCGACGTCATCACCCTCATCGAGGTCCCCGGAGTGCTCGGGTTCCTCGGCACGGGGGAGTGGGGCGCCGACATGCCCGGCATCAGCGACCTCGAGCCGCGTTACGTCGACCAGTACGGTGCGACGATCCCCGATGAGGCGATCTACGGCGACCGCGCCGGCAGCGAGGTGCACTACGTGCCCGTGATGTGGGTGACCTACTGGGGCTTCCGGCTGATGATCGGCCTCGGCGGGGTCGTCGCCTTCGGCGGTGTGGTGGCGCTCTGGCTCACCCGACGGGGCACCGTGCCGCGCTCGCCGTGGATCATGCGCCTGGCGCTGCTGGGCATCGTGGCGCCGTTCGCGGCGAACATCGCCGGCTGGATCTTCACCGAGCTGGGCCGTCAGCCGTTCGTCGTGGCGCCGAACCCGACCGGCGTGGACGGCGTGTACATGTTCACCGCGGCCGCCGTGTCGCCGGGGGTCACCGCCGGGGAGCTGCTGTTCTCGGTGATCACGCTCACCGCCGTGTACGGGGTCATCCTCGTGATCGAGCTGTTCCTGATGGTCAGGTACGTGCGCGGCGGGACGGCGGCGGCGATGCCCGAGCTCGTCGCGACGCACGACGGCGATGAGGACGCCGACGGCCCGGAATCCGGCGACGTGCTCGCCTTCGCCTACTGACCGGCACCTGGAGGAGACATCATGGAACCGCTTCCCATCGTCTGGTTCATCGCCATCGCCGTCCTGTGGACCGGCTACCTGCTGCTGGAGGGCTTCGACCTCGGCGTCGGCATGCGGATGCTCTTCGGCGCACGCTCCGAGCAGGATCGGCGCGTCATGCTCAATACGATCGGACCGGTGTGGGACGGGAACGAGGTGTGGCTGATCACGGCGGGCGCCGCGATGTTCGCCGCGTTCCCGGCCTGGTACGCGGCGCTGTTCTCGGCACTGTACGTGCCGCTGACGATCACCCTCGTCGGACTCATCGTCCGCGCGGTCGGCATCGAGTACCGCGGGAAGGTGCACACCGAGCGCTGGCGCACGTTCTGGACGCAGATGATCGGGGCGGGCTCGCTCATCGTGGCGTTCTGCATCGGCGCCGCGCTCGCGCTGACCTCGACCGGCCTTCCGATCGACGCGAACGGCGATCGGGTCGGCGGACCCTTCGTGTGGCTCGGCGTGCCTGCGGTGCTGGGCGGACTGGCCGTGGTGGGCTTCGCCCTGGCGCACTCGGCGACCTTCCTCGGGCTGAAGTCCGACGGTCCGGTGCGCGAGCGGTCCGGACGGTTCGCCGCACGTTGGGCGCCGCTGTGCCTGGCCCCCGCCGCGGTGTGGGCGCTCTGGGTGCAGTTCGTGCACGGCGGCAGCGTGCTGGCATGGACCTTCGTCGTGCTGGCGATCGTGGCGGCCGTGGCCGGCTGGCTCGCGGCCAGGCGGCGGCGGGAGGGGGCAGCGTTCATCGGCTACGCGGGATTCGGCCTCTTCGGCGCGGGGGCGATCTTCGCCGGGATGTTCCCGACCGTGCTGCCCTCGACCGTGGACGCGGCTTTCGACCTGACGATCGCGAACGCGGCGAACGGACCGTACACGCTCGGCGTCATGACGATCGTCGCCGCGGTCTCGCTGCCGGTGATCCTGCTGTACCAGGCGTGGAGCTACTGGGTGTTCCGCAAGCGCGTGACGCCCGGCATGATCCCGGATCCGCACATCGTGCTCCCGGCGGTGCTCCGCGCGCGCTGACGATCCGACCGGGCCTCGCCCTGGGGCATCCGCCGGGCTAGTCTGGCGCCATGATCTACGAGCACCTCGGGGCTCGGCCCCGGATTCACGACAGCGCCGTCGTCGCCCCCACCGCCGTGGTCTCGGGCGACGTGGAGATCGGACCGGACTGCCAGGTGCTGCATGGAGCCGTGATCACCGCCGAGGGCGGGCCGATCGTGCTGGGCGAGCACGTCATCGTCATGGAGAACGCCCTGATCAGAGCCACGGCGGCCGACGCCGTGCACATCGGGGCGCACTCGCTGCTGGGCACGCTGTCCTCGGTCGCGGGCGCCGACATCGGCGAGGAGTCCTTCCTCGCCTCGGGCGCCCGGGTGTTCAACGGCGCCCGGGTCGGGGCACGGTGCGAGATCCGGGTGAACGCCATCGTGC
>JBASAE010000313.1:0-9433 GCA_049654285.1 Microbacterium sp. | reverse complement strand
GTCCAGCACCCGCGCCTGGTTCACGATCAGGTGCGGGAACTCGCTGATCTTGTAGCCGTAGTCCTCGGTGCGGCTGGTGCGGACGATGTTCGCGGGGTTCTCCGGATCCGGCCCCCAGAAGTTCATCCAGCCGATGTTGTACGCCTCGGCGATGATGCGCGGCGCGAATCCGAACGCCTGGAACGTCTCGACGCTGCGCGGCTGGATGCCATCGGCCTGCCCCAGCACGAGACGTCCCTCGCGCTTCTCGATGATGCGGGCGTTCACCGTCGGATACTGCGAGAGCTGCGCGGCGAGCAGCATGCCCGCCGGGCCCGAGCCGACGACGAGCACGTCGACCTCGTCGGGGATCTCCTGCGGCCGGTCCAGCCCGATGCCCGCGGCATCCTGCCTGCGCGGATCGGCGGAGACGTAACCGTGGTGGTGGAACTGCATCGTCGGTCCTTTCTGGACGCCTTCGGGTTCGTGCGGTGGACGGCGACGGGCCGGTCAGGTCCGCGAGATCCCGTAGATCGGGCTCACGGCCTGCTCCGCCTCGTTCTCGGGGCCGAGCGGGATGCCGGTGCGGTCGCGCAGCAGCAGGGTCGCGATCAGGCCCACCACGGTCATGCCCGCCAGATACCAGGTGATGCCGGTCGTCGAGTGGGTGCTCTGGAAGATCGCTTGTGCGATCAGCGGCGAGAAGGCGCCGCCCACGATCGCCCCGATCGCGTAGGAGATCGAGACGCCGGAGAAGCGGATCGAGGCGGGGAACAGCTCGGCGTACAGCGCGGCCTGCGGTCCGTAGGTGAAGCCGAGGCCGACCGTGAGGATGACCAGGGCCGCGGCGAGGGAGGCCACCGTGCCGAGGTTCGTCAGCAGGAACAGCAGGAGCACGCCGATCAGCTGCAGGATCCAGCCCAGGATGTAGGTGTTGCGCCGGCCCAGCCGGTCCGACAGCCACCCCGCGAGCCAGGTGAAGACCAGCCAGGTCACTCCAGAGAGGGCGACCACCCAGAACACGGCTCCGGTGTCGAGGCCGATCGGCCCCTTCGGGTCGGTGGCGTAGTGCTGCACGTAGCCGCCGGTGGTCATGTAGCCGACGGCGTTGTTCCCGGCGAACACCAGCGCGGCGACGATCACGAGCAGGGCGTGGTGCCGGAACAGCTGCACGATCGGCATCCGGGTCTCCTCCCTGCGCTCGGCGATCTCGACGAACACCGGGCTCTCCTCGACACGGCGTCGCACCCAGTAGCCGACCGCGATCAGCACGACCGACAGCAGGAACGGCACCCGCCATCCCCAGGCGAGGAAGGCGTCGCCCTTCGCGATCTGCGCCATGACCGCGAGCACCATGGATGCCAGCAGCAGCCCGATCGGCACTCCGATCTGCGGCGAGGCGCCGAACAGGCCGCGCTTCTTCCGCGGGGCGTGCTCGACGGCCATGAGCACCGCGCCGCCCCACTCGCCGCCGGCGGAGATCCCCTGGATCACGCGCAGCAGGATGAGCAGGATCGGCGCCCAGACGCCGATCACCGCGTGCGTGGGCAGCAGGCCGACGAGAGTGGTCGCGGCGCCCATGAGCAGCAGCGTGATCACCAGCATCGGACGACGGCCGATCTTGTCGCCGAAATGTCCCGCGAGGAACGCGCCGAGCGGGCGGAACAGGAAGCTCACGCCGACCGTGAAGAACGAGACGATCTGCGCGAACTCCTTCCCCATCGGCTCGAAGAACAGGGTGGCGAAGACGGTCGCCGCGGCGAACGCGTAGATGAAGAAGTCGTACCACTCCACGGTGGTGCCGACGACGGTGGCGACGACGACGCGGCGACGATCGGCCGCGGTGGCGATGGTTCCGGTGGGGGTGAACCCGCCCTGTGATTGCCCGCTCATGACTCTCTCCTTCGAGGTGATGGCTTCGTTGCGGCAGGCGAGGATCCGATGCTTGCCGAGCGGCGAGACGATGATATACGATTTCAGATACGACGCACAAGAGCCGCGCAAGGAGGCGCCCGTGAGCCAGCCGATCCCCCGTCCCGGCAAGATCATCGCGATCCATCTGAGCTATGCCTCGCGCGCCGATCAGCGCGGACGACGGCCGGCAGCCCCGTCCTACTTCTTCAAGCCGACCTCGTCGCTGGGCCCCTCCGGCGGCACGGTCGAGCGCCCCGCCGGCACCGAGCTGCTCGCCTTCGAGGGCGAGATCGCACTGGTCGTCGGCACGGCCGCGCGCCGGGTCGCTCAGGCGGACGCCTGGGACCACGTCGGCTGGGTGACCGCCGCGAACGACCTCGGGATCTACGACCTGCGCGCGAACGACAAGGGCTCGAACGTGCGATCCAAGGGCGGCGACGGCTACACCCCGCTCGGCCCCGCCTATCTCGACGCCCGCGCCGTGGACCCCGCCGCGCTGCGCGTGCGCACCTGGGTGAACGGCGACCTGCGGCAGGAGGACACCTCGGCCGGCATGATCTTCCCGCTCGCGCAGCTCGTCGCCGACCTGTCGCAGCACTTCACCCTCGAGCCCGGCGACGTGATCCTCACCGGGACACCGGCCGGCTCGTCGGTGATCGCGCCCGGCGACGTCGTCGAGGTCGAGGTGGACGCGCCGGACGCCGGGCTCTCCTCGGGCCGTCTGGTGACGACCGTCACGCAGGGGGACTCCCCGTTCGACGCGTCGCTGGGGTCACTGCCCGCCGTCGACGATCTGCAGCGGACCGAGGCCTGGGGCTCCCGCGAGGAGGCCGGGCTCCCCGCCGTGGGCGACGCGCTCTCCGTCGGGCTCCGCGCCAAGCTCGAGGCCGCCCCCACCGCCGGCCTGAGCAGCCAGCTGCGCAGACGCGGACTGCACTCCTGCTTCATCGACGGCGTCACCGCCAACCTGCCCGGCCGGAAGCTCGTCGGCACCGCGCGCACGCTGCGCTTCGTGCCCACCCGTGAGGACCTCTTCCAGGCGCACGGCGGCGGCTACAACGCACAGAAGCGCCTGTTCGATGCTGTCGGCCCCGGCGAGGTCATCGTGATCGAGGCGCGCGGGGACTCGGGCACCGGCACGCTCGGAGACATCCTCGCGCTGCGCGCCAGGACCCGGGGCGCCGCGGGCGTCGTCACCGACGGCGGCGTACGCGACTTCGACGCGGTCGCCGAGATCGGCCTGCCGGTGTTCTCCCGCGGTCCGCACCCCTCAGTGCTCGGACGCCGGCACGTGCCGTGGGAGATCGACGTGACCATCGCCTGCGGCGGCGCCGCCGTCCAGCCAGGCGACGTCATCGTCGGGGACGGCGACGGCGTGATCGTGATCCCGGCCGCGATCGCCGAGGAGGTCGCCGACGCCACGCTCGCGCAGGAGGACGAGGACGCCTGGATCGCCGAGCAGGTCGCCGCAGGCCACCCGGTCGACGGCCTGTTCCCGATGAACGCCGAATGGCGGGCACGATACGAGGCACGGACATGACCTCCGCGACCCATCAGAGCAGCAAGTCGGAACACGCGTACACCTGGATCCGTGCGCGGATCCACTCGCACGCCTTCGGCCCGGGATACCGCCTGGTGCTGGGCACCATCGCCGATGAGCTGGAGATGAGCGTGGTGCCGGTGCGCGAGGCCATCCGGCGGCTGGAGGCCGAGGGCCTGGTGACCTTCGAGCGCAACGTCGGCGCCCGGGTCACCCTGGTGGACGCATCCGAGTACGCGCACACCATGCAGACCCTCGGCCTGGTCGAGGGCGCGGCGACCGCGCTGTCCGCCCCGCTCCTCGTGAAGGAGGACCTGCACCGCGCCGAGGAGATCAACGACCGGATGGCACGTCTGCTCGACCACTTCGACGCACACGCCTTCACCGCGCTGAACCGCGACTTCCACTCGGTGCTGTACGAGCCGTGTCCGAACCCGCACCTGCTCGACCTGGTGAACCGCGGATGGTCCCGGCTCTCCGGCATCCGCGACACGACGTTCGCCTTCGTGCCGGGACGTGCGCAGCACTCCGTCGAGGAGCACGTCGAGATCCTCGATCTCATCCGGCACGACGCGGACCCGCTCGAGATCGAGCTGGCCGCGCGCAATCACCGCTGGCGCACGATGGACGCGTTCCTCGACAGCCGGCACCCACAGACCGCACAAGGAGGAGCACGATGACCGACGTCCACGTCCCGGCAGACCTTCCGGACAGCATCACGCACTACATCGACGGCCAGCGCACGGGCTCGCTGGACGGCGACACCTTCGAGGTGCTCAACCCCGTCACGAACGAGACGTACGTGCGCGCCGCCGCCGGCAAGAAGGCCGACGTCGACCGCGCCGTCGCCGCGGCGAAGCGCGCGTTCGAGGACGGCCCCTGGCCCCGGATGCTCCCGCGCGAGCGTTCACGGGTGCTGCACCGCATCGCCGACATCGTCGAGTCGCGCGACGCCCGGCTCGCCGAGCTGGAGTCGTACGACTCGGGACTGCCGATCACCCAGGCGCTCGGGCAGGCGCGGCGTGCGGCCGAGAACTTCCGCTTCTTCGCCGATCTGATCGTCGCCCAGTCCGATGACGCGTTCAAGGTGCCGGGCAAACAGCTGAACTACGTCAACCGCAAGCCGATCGGCGTCGCCGGGCTCATCACGCCGTGGAACACGCCCTTCATGCTGGAGTCGTGGAAGCTCGGCCCCGCCCTCGCGACCGGGAACACCGTCGTGCTCAAGCCCGCCGAGTTCACTCCACTGTCGGCCTCGCTGTGGGCCGGCATCTTCGAGGAGGCCGGGCTCCCACAGGGCGTCTTCAACCTCGTGAACGGCCTCGGCGAAGACGCCGGGGACGCGCTGGTGAAGCATCCGGACGTGCCGCTGATCTCGTTCACCGGCGAGAGCTCGACCGGACAGCTGATCTTCGCCAACGCCGCACCCCACCTCAAGGGCCTGTCCATGGAGCTGGGCGGCAAGAGCCCCGCCGTCGTGTTCGCCGACGCCGACCTCGACCTCGCGATCGACGCGTGCATCTTCGGGGTGTTCTCGCTGAACGGCGAGCGCTGCACCGCCGGATCCCGCATCCTCGTGGAACGCGCCGTGTACGACGAGTTCGTCGAGCGGTACGCGGCCCAGGCGCAGCGCGTCCGGGTCGGGCACCCGCACGACCCGGCGACCGAGGTCGGCGCACTCGTGCACCCGGAGCACTACCAGAAGGTCATGTCGTACATCGAGATCGGCAAGACCGAGGGACGGCTCGTCGCCGGCGGCGGGAGGCCTGCGGGCTTCGACACCGGCAACTACGTCGCCCCGACGGTGTTCGCCGACGTGATGCCGGATGCCCGGATCTTCCAGGAGGAGATCTTCGGCCCGGTCGTCGCGATCACCCCGTTCGAGAACGAGGCCGAGGCGCTCACCCTCGCGAACGACACGAAGTACGGCCTCGCCGCGTACATCTGGACCAACGACCTGACCCGCGCGCACAACTTCGCACAGGCGGTCGAGGCCGGCATGGTGTGGCTGAACTCGAACAACGTGCGCGACCTGCGCACCCCGTTCGGCGGCGTGAAGGCATCCGGCCTCGGTCACGAGGGCGGCTACCGCTCGATCGACTTCTACACCGATCAGCAGAGCGTGCACATCACGCTCGGAGCCCCGCACAACCCCACCTTCGGCAAGAGCTGACAGCAAGGACGCTGACATGACAAACCGTGAAGAGATGACCCTCACCTCGTCGGGCTACTACGTCTCGCAGGAGTCCCCGATCCGCGCCGACGACCCCGTGCCGACCCCGCGGGCCACACCGCCCGACATCCTGCGCTGCGCGTACATGGAGCTCATCGTCACCGACCTCGCCGCGTCCCGGGAGTTCTACGTCGACGTGCTCGGCCTGTACGTCACCTCGGAGGACGCCGAGAGCGTCTACCTGCGGACGACCGAGGAGTTCATCCACCACAACCTCGTGCTGCGCCGCGGCCGGATCGCCGCGGTCGCCGCGTTCTCGTTCCGGGTGCGCACCCCCGCCGACCTCGACCGCGCGGAGGAGTTCTACCGCGAACTGGGCTGTGACGTGCGGCGCAGGCCCGACGGCTTCACGACGGGCATCGGCGACTCGGTGCGCGTCGTCGATCCGCTCGGCTTCCCCTACGAGTTCTTCTTCGAGACGACCCACGTCGAGCGGCTGAGCTGGCGATACGACCTGCACTCCCCCGGCGAGCTGGTGCGCCTGGACCACTTCAACCAGGTCACCCCGGATGTGCCGCGCGCGGTGAGCTTCATGCCAGCCCTCGGGTTCCGCGTCACCGAGGACATCCAGGACGAGGAGGGCACCGTGTACGCGGCGTGGATGCGCCGCAAGCCGACCGTGCACGACACCGCGATGACGGGCGGCGACGGACCGCGGATGCACCACATCGCGTTCTCCACGCACGAGAAGCACAACATCCTCGCGATCTGCGACAAGCTCGGCGCGCTGCGTCGCTCGGACGCCATCGAGCGCGGTCCCGGCCGACACGGCGTGTCGAACGCGTTCTACCTGTACCTGCGCGACCCCGACGGCCACCGGGTGGAGATCTACACGCAGGACTACTACACCGGCGATCCCGACAACCCGGTGATCACCTGGGACGTGCACGACAACCAGCGCCGTGACTGGTGGGGCAACCCGGTCGTGCCCTCGTGGTACACGGACGCCTCCCTGGTGCTCGACCTGGACGGCAACCCGCAGCGGGTCATCGCCCGCACCGACACCAGCGAGATGGCCGTGACGATCGGCGCCGACGGCTTCTCGTACACCCGCGCGGACGAGCGCGAGGGCAAGCTCGGGAACCAGCTGTGAGCCTGCCCGCGGAGACCATCGCCGCTCTCGCCGCCGAGCTCGCCGACGCCGAGCGCACCCGCGTCCCGATCCCCCGCATCACCGCTCGATACCCGGATGCCACGATCGACGACGCCTATGCGATACAGGGCGTCTGGCGGGACAGGCGGCTGGCCGCCGGACGCACTCTGATAGGCCGCAAGATCGGACTGACGTCCAAGGCCATGCAACAGGCGACCGGCATCTCCGAGCCCGACTACGGCGTGATCTTCGACGACACGGTCTACTCCTCGGGCGCCGCCATCCCGTTCGACCGGTTCTCGAACGTGCGCGTCGAGGTCGAGCTGGCGTTCGTGCTGAAGCATCCGCTCGAAGGTCCCGGCCGCACGCTCGAGGATGCGCTCGCGGCGATCGACCATGCGGTCCCGGCGCTCGAGGTGCTGGACTCGCACATCGAGCTGGAGGGCCGCACGATCGTCGACACCATCAGCGACAACGCCGCCTACGGCGCGATCGTGCTGGGCGGGGTGCGGATGCGGCCCGACGAGATCGATCTGCGCTGGGTGCCGGGCGTGCTCAGCCGCAACGGCGCGATCGAGGAGACCGGCGTGGCGGCGGGGGTGCTCGGACACCCCGCCACGGGTGTGGCATGGTTGGCGAACAAGCTCCACCAGCACGGTGCGCGCCTCGAAGCCGGCGAGACCATCCTGGCCGGATCGTTCACCCGGCCGATGTGGGTCTCGCGCGGCGACGAGGTGCGGTGCGACTACCACGAGATGGGGACCATCGCATGTCGTTTCGTCTAGAGCCGACCTTCCGTGAGGTGCTCGCGGACGCCGACCGGCCGCTGATCGGCATGTGGGTCAGCTCCGGTTCGGCGCTGGTGGCCGAGATCATGGCGGGTTCGGGCATCGACTGGCTGCTGATCGACATGGAGCACGGACCGAACACGCTCACCACGCTGCAGGCGCAGCTGCAGGCGATCGCCGCCTACCGGGTGCCCGTGGTGGTGCGGGTCCCTGCGAACGATCCCGTCGTCATCAAGCAGGTTCTCGACACCGGGGCGCAGAACGTGCTCGTGCCGATGGTCGGGTCGGCGGCGGAGGCGCAGGCGGCAGCCGCCGCCGTGCGGTATCCGCCCGAGGGGGTCCGCGGAGTCGGATCGGCGCTCGCTCGCAGCGGTCGCTGGGGACGTGTGCCGGGATACGTGCAGAACGCCTCGGCCCATGTCTCGCTGATCGTGCAGATCGAGTCCGGCGACGCGGTGGACGCGGCCGGTGCGATCGCCGCTGTGGACGGTGTGGACGGCGTCCTGGTCGGCCCCGCCGACCTCGCGGCATCCCTCGGGGCGCCGGGCCAACAGGGGCATCCGGATGTGGTGGATGCCGTGCACCGCGTCTTCGCCGCCGTGACAGCGGCGGGCAAGAGGGTCGGTGTGAACGCCTTCGATCCCGCCGCGTCCGACGCCTACCTCGCCGCCGGCGCGCACTTCGTCTCGGTGAGCGCCGACGTCACCCTGCTCGCCCGCGGCTCGGATGCCGTGGCCGCCCGGTTCATCCCGCCGTCCTGAGCCGTCCCCCTTCTTTCGAAGTGCGCGATTGGCTGCGTTTTCCGTCAGATCACCGCCAATCACGCACTTCGAAGCGTGGCGAGCCTGTGGATAACCTGATCCAGTGACATCCGGGACGGCAGAGTTGGCCGATGGGCCACAGTGAGCTTCCCGCCGGACTCGACGAAACCTTCTCCACCGAGCTGGCGCGCAGGCACGGCGTCAGCCGTTCCCGGCTCCGCAGCCGCGATCTCCGGGCTCCGTTCCCCGGCGTGCGGATCTCGGCCGACGTCTCGTTCACGGTCGATGCCGAAGACCCGTACGGGCGGCAACGCCAACAGCGGGTCATCCGGGCCCGCGAGTATGCGCCGCGCCTGCACACCGGGCATTTCTTCAGCCATCAGACGGCCGCCTCGATCTGGGGCGGGCCGCTTCCCCTGGAGCTCTCCGGCGCCGGCGAGCCCACCGATGATCCGGCGCTCCATGTGTGCGCCTATGGACCGGTCGCCCAGCCGCGCACCGCCGGCGTCGTCGGCCACCGCACCAGATCGGTCATGACGTCCATGCGCGAGCATGACGGGCTGCGGGTCTCCTCGCCTGCCGCGACGTGGGCATCGCTCGGCGGCGATCTGTCCCTGTGGGATCTCGTCGCCCTGGGCGACTACTTCTGCCGCGTGTGGCGACCTGGCCACGGCCGCCGAGATGTCGGACGACCGGCCCTCGCGACGCGGGACGAGCTCCGCGATACGGTCGAGGCCGGTCGACGCCGAGGCGCGGCGAAGCTTCGCGAGTCCCTGGACCTGATCCGGGAGGACTCCTGGTCGCCCCGGGAGACAGCCGTCCGGCTCATCCTGCTGAGGTCCGGCCTGCCCGAGCCACAGTTGAACCTGGATGTCCACGACGACGACGGCCGGTTCCTGGGCTGCGTGGATCTCGCCTATCCCGAGCACAAGGTGGCGATCGAGTACCACGGGATGCTGCACGGCAGGACCTGGGCCGCCGATGTCGAGCGGACTGCCGCGCTGCGCGCCGCCGGCTGGACCGTGATCGAGGTCACATCCCCGCTGCTGCGACGCCCTGATGAGCTGGCTCGCCGTGTCGCCGCCGCCCTGCGTACCCGGCGCTGAAGGCCGCCTGTCTTCGAAG
>JBASAE010000312.1:0-2705 GCA_049654285.1 Microbacterium sp. | reverse complement strand
CCAGCATCCTGCTCTCCCCCGTCGTGAGCGTGCAGGGCACCGTGCTGCGCGCCGGTCGCGCCCACATCGACGCCCGCTGGCTCGCCGAGCCGGCGCCCCGCACCGGGGAGGAGGCACGCCGTGCACGCGGAACGGAGCTGCCCGGCGACGGCTGGCACCTCATCCGTGGCGGCATCGACGGTGTGGTCGTCGTCCCGCTGACCGACCCGGATGATCCGCACCGGGTGTGGACCGTGTCGACCCGTACCCCCGATCGCCTCGCCGCCGCGATCCGTGCGGCCCGGGCCGACGCCCCTGTGGCGGAGCCCGGGACAACAGAACGCGCCCCGATCTGACGATCAGGGCGCGAGCGTGGCGCTGCCGTCAGGCCGCGCACTCCTTGCAGATCGGCCCCGAGGCGTCCTCGTGGTCGAGCTGCGAGCGGTGCTTCACGAGGAAGCAGCTCATACAGGTGAACTCGTCCTCCTGGGCGGGAAGCACGACGACGTCGAGCTCGACGTCGGAGAGATCCGCCCCGGGAAGCTCGAAACCGGTGGGGTTGTCCGAGTCCTCCAGGTCGCCAGCGCCGGAACGACCGTCCGGCACGCGCTCCTTCAGGGCTTCGATCGACTCGGAGTCGTCTTCGCTCTTGCGGGGGGCGTCGTAGTCGGTTGCCATACGGGAAATCTCAACTTTCACAAGATCTGCGGGAACACCGTCGGGTAGTCAGCGCGCCATAGTTTGCACGACCACGGGACATTTCGCAAATACCCGTGGGCTCCCGGAGGAAAACTCACGGCACGCCCGCAGTATTCCCCGGGCTCGGAGGCGCCTCGTGACACCATGAACGCACAGCCATCATGAGGGGCAATCGCATGGAAAACGTCACCATCGTCGGCACCGAGTCCGGTGTCCTCGTGCTCGCCACAGAACGGGGCGAGCGCTTCGCCCTGCCGATCGACGACGTGCTGCACCGTGAACTGCGCAGGGCGTCGAGGGACGCGGAGTCCGCTCCGGCGAAGCTGGCTGCCAGCCCGCGCGACATCCAGGCGCAGATCCGTGCCGGCCTGTCGGCGGAGGAGGTCGCCGAGCTGCTCGGCGTCAGCGCCTCCGACGTCGCCCGTTTCGAGGGACCGGTGCTCGCCGAGCGTGAGCACATCATCGGGCAGGCGCTCGCCGTGCCGGTGCTGATCGGCAGCGAGGTCGAGCCCGATGCGCAGCCGACGTTCGGCACAGCGGTGCGCGCGAAGCTGGCCGACGTGCAGGCCTCTGACGAGCGGTGGGCGAGCTGGAAGGAGGAGTCCGGCTGGGTGGTCAAGCTCGAGTTCACGGCGAACGACGTGGACCACGACGCCCGATGGACCTTCGACCCCCGTCGCAGCACACTGGCGCCCCTCAACGCCGATGCCACGCAGCTCTCCCGCCAGGGCTCGCTCCCGGACGGGCTGATCCCGCGTCTGCGCGCCGTCGACTCCGAGAAGGCCTCACCCTACAAGGACGAGTCCCGCTTCGACTCCGGTGCGTTCGGACCGCGGCTGGTCCCGGCTCCCGCGCTCTCCGAGCCGGAGGACGACGAGGACCGGGCGGAGGACGACAGGACGCCCGAGAGGGCGAGCAGCGCCGTGCAGGACGCCGCGACCCGGCATGCGCCGAACCAGGTGTCCCCGAGCGCGGAGACCGCGGACCTCCTGGAGGCGTTGCGACGTCGACGGGGTCAGCGTGAGCCCGCCCCCGTCATCGACGAGGAGGAGCCGGCGCAGACGACCCACGAGGAGGATCCGGATGCCGGTCTGATCGCCCTCTTCGACGAGCTGGACGAGGAGCCGGGAGAAGCGGATGCCCCGGCCCCCGCACAGCACGATCCCGCTGAGGGGGCCGGACGCCGTCGCCGGCGCAATGCGATGCCGTCCTGGGACGAGATCGTGTTCGGAGCGCGCACGGACGAGTAGGAGGTCGCAGCGACCTCCCGGCCCCGGGCATGTCCCCGTTCAGGGGGCGAAAGAGCCGAACCGGAGCAGCGGCACCAGCCACTCCTCCGGGGTGAGGGCGCCGTGCTGACCGACCATGCCGCGCCCGCGCTGATCCTCGGCCGCGCCGTCGTACAGCGCCCGGTTCCCTCGCGCGACGGCCAGCAGATCTCCGATGCGCTCGGCGGCGGCCTCCGTCACCGCGCCGAACAGGCCGGCCGAGATCGCCTCGGCGCGGGTGAGCACGTCGGCGGCCCCCTCCAGATCCGACCGCCAGCGTCGCCCGACGACGGCGGGGTCCGCGTCCGGTTCCAGGTAGACGTGGAGCATCCGGGGCTCTCCGGCGATGTGCTGCACGCCGTCGTGCCACCCGCCGGACTCGTCCAGCACCAGCTGCCGGCGCGCGGGGACATCGATCATGCCGTGGTCCGCTGTCACGAGGACGCCGACGCCCGCGGGAGCCGGGCGGCGCAGCGCGGCGTCCACGTCCTCCAGCGCGGCGACCCACTCCGCCGAGGCGATGCCGTGCTTGTGACCCGCCTTGTCGACCTCGGGGAGGTAGCAGTACACCAGGGAGCCGGGGTGCGTCTCGGCGAGCTCCCAGGCCTGCTCGACCCGCTCCGCGGGCCCCTTCGCGGCCAGGAACCGTGCGCCACGGAGCGTCGCCGTGCTGAAGCCGCTCCCGGCGTAGGCCGCGATGCCCACCACGAACGTCGGATGCCCGGCGCCCGCCGCCCGTTCGAACACCGTGGGGGCGGC
>JBASAE010000311.1:0-13561 GCA_049654285.1 Microbacterium sp. | reverse complement strand
GTCCCACCCTGTCCGTGCTGCTGGGAGAGGGGACCGGAGGCGGAGCTCTCGCGCTGCTTCCCGCGGATCGGACGATCGCCGCCGCGCACGCATGGCTCTCGCCGTTGCCCCCCGAGGGTGCGAGCGCGATCGTCTACCGCGACACGGTCCATGCGGCGGAGCTGGCCGGGCGGCAGGGCGTCGCATCTGCCGCCCTCCGGCGGGCGGGGATCGTGGACCGCATCATCGCGGAGGAGGACGATGTGACAGCCGGCCCCGAGGCGTTCTGCTCCCGGATGGGTGGTGCGATCACCCAGGAGCTCGCGCGGCTGAGCCTCGCCCGCAGCTCCCAGCGGCTCGCCCGGCGATACGAGCGCTACCGCGGAGTCGGAGCATGAGGATGCGCGTCGGCCACCGGGCCGACGGCCGCCGATAGGATCGAGGGGTGCCAGTGAACCCCGATCTGGTCGGCCGTGAGTTCCCGCCGACCGCTCCCTACCTCGTCGGTCGTGAGAAGGTGCGCGAGTTCGCCCGCGCGGTCTTCGCCGACGCCCCCGTGCACACCGACGTCGCGGCCGCCCGCGCGGCGGGCTACGCCGACGTCGTCGCGCCGCCGACCTTCGCGATGGTGGTGCAGGACCACACCCTGCAGCAGCTGCTGGCGCTCGAGGACTCCGGCATCGTGCTGGCGCGCACGATCCACGCCGAGCAGAAGTTCCAGTACGCCCGCCCGATCGTGGCCGGCGACGAGCTGACCGGCCAGCTGCGGGTCACCGGCATCCGCACCCTCGGTGGGAACGCGATGGTCACCAGCGAGGCCGAGATCAGGGACGCCGTGGGCGATCACGTCGTGACCGCGACCAGCGTGCTGCTGGTCGGATCGGAAGAGGGGGAGTGATGGCCGCCTTCACCGTCGGCGACGTGATCGCCGAGCGCACGGTCCACCTCACCCGGGAGTCGCTGGTGCGCTATGCCGGAGCATCCGGCGACTTCAACCCGATCCACTATCGCGACGACGTCGCCGCCTCCGTCGGCCTTCCCGGGGTGCTCGCGCACGGCATGCTGACCATGGGCATCGCCTCCTCGGTCGTGGTGGCGGCCCTGGGCGACGTCGCGACCATCGTCGACTACGGGGTGCGGTTCACCAAGCCCGTCGTCGTCGATCCGCAGGACGGCGCCGACGTGACGGTGGTCGCGAAGGTCGGGGCGGTGGACGAGGAGTCCGCCCGCATCGACCTCAAGGTCACCCACGGCGACACCGCGGTGCTCGCCAAGGCACAGCTCCGCGTGGCGCTGTGACGCAGATCGCCCCCGTCCCACTGCGCACGCTGACGACGTTGCGCACCGGCGCAGCCCCGGAGCGGATGCGCGAGGCGACGAGCCCGGAAGAGCTCGTCGCCGAGCTGCGCGATGTCTGGGCCTCAGGCGACGAGTGGTTCGTGCTCGGCGGTGGCTCCAACCTGTTCGTCGGCGACGCGGCCTTCGACGGCACCGTCATCCGGGTGCTGACGCGCGGCATCGAGGAGTTGCCGTCTCCGCACGAGGGGCGTGTGCGACTGCGTGTGCAGGCCGGCCACGACTGGGATGACCTGGTCGCCTACGCGGTCGAGCACGGATACGCCGGGATCGAGGCGATGAGCGGCATCCCCGGCACCGTCGGCGCGGCCCCGGTGCAGAACGTCGGTGCGTACGGGCAGGAGATCCAGGAGACGCTCGTCGAGGTCGAGCTGATCGACGAGGGAGCCGCCGAGCCCGTCGTCGTGCCGGCCGCCGAGCTGGGCCTGGGCTTTCGCACGTCGGTGCTGAAGCACCACTACGGGAGCGTGCCGCAACGTCGCGCGGTGATCCTCAGCGTGACACTCGACCTCGCCGTCACCGCCGACGGCGCGCGTCTGGTGCAGGGCGAGCAGCTGCGCCGCGCGCTCGGGCTCGAGACGGCCGAGACCGTGGCGCTGGACGTGCTGCGGTCGAGGATCCTGCAGACCAGGGCCGCGAAGGGCATGCTGCTCGACCCGGACGACCCCGACACGGCGAGCGCCGGCTCGTTCTTCCAGAACGCCATCGTGCCGGAGCAGGTGGCGCGCGCCCTGCCGCCCGAATGCCCGCGCTGGACGGTCTCGCCCGATCTGGACGCCGTGACGGTGATCCCGCTGGACGGCTACGGCGGGGTGGTGCCGCAGCTGGCGCAGACCACCAGCGACGTGAAGGTCAGCGCGGCATGGCTCATCGAGCACTCCGGCATCCGCAAGGGCTTCCGGCTGCCGCGTTCGCGGGCCGGCGTGTCGACCAAGCACGCCCTCGCGCTGACGAATCGCGGCGGGGCGAACGCCGCCGAGGTCGCCGAGCTGGCCCGGTTCATCCAGAGCCGGGTGCATGCGGAGTTCGGGCTGCTGCTGCAGCCCGAACCCGTGCTGGTGGGCGTGGAGCTGTAGGCGTACTCCGCTCGATGGCGGCGGTCTTCAACTGCACCTAGGTGCCCGTCGGGGTTCGAAGGGGATCCATCGCCATCACCGTCGTCGGGTCGAGTGCATCACACCACGACCGTGTGCCTGCGCGCCTGAGCGAGCGGGATACCTCCTCAGCTCACCGGTGTCAACGGGGATCACGTGAGGACGCAATGGTGAGACGCTTCCTGCATGCAGCCGCCGCTGCAGCACCGGAGATGACCAAAGCGACCATCATGAGTGACATCTCAGATCAGGGACTGCGCCCAGCGCACGTCAATGCGGGGGATGCTCCCGACAGCACAGACGACGCTCCCGCCGCCTTGGTGGCCACCGTTCCGGTGTGTCCTCGCGGCCCGCTCAGCCTGCTCGTGCTGGCACGGCTGAGCGGCGATGACCCGGCAGCCGGGGAGCAGGGCGACTTCCTGGCGCGAGAGCTGACTTCGGCCAGCGACGACCTAATGCACGATGACGATGTGCAACTCGCTCTCTTCCTTCTCTACGCGTCGCACTACGGCTCCCTTCCCGGACTCGATGCTGACAGGGAGTGGGACGCCGGGCTCCTCAGCATCCGGCGCGTGCTCGAGAACGCCTTCGAAGCTGCACTGCGCGACCGCGTCGACGTTCCGGAGCTTCCGGAACGTCGTGCAGAAGCGGTAGCAGAGGCGCTGTTCGCCCTGACAGCGGAGGACGGCGGTCCGAGCCTCGCGAAGTACGTTGCGGCGAAGGCGGATGCCACGCAGGTGCGCGAGTTCCTCGTGCACCGTTCGATCTACACCTTGCGCGAGGCCGACCCGCACAGCTGGGCCATTCCGCGGCTGACCGGCAGAGCGAAGGCCGCGCTCGTCGAGATCCAGTCCGACGAGTACGGTGGCGGGCGCCCGGAGCGTGTGCACGCCGAGCTGTTCGCCCGAGCCATGCGCGGTGCCGGGCTGGACGACAGCTACGGCGGGTACGTCGACAGGGTGCCGGCGGAGACCCTCGCCGCGGTGAACACGATGTCGCTGTTCGGACTGAACCGGCGTCTGCTCGGGGCGATCGTCGGTCATCTCGCCGCGTTCGAGATGACGTCGTCGATCCCTAGCAGGTTCTATGCGCGGGGCTTTCGCCGTCTGGGCTTCGGCGCCGAGGTCACCGACTACTACGACGAGCACGTGGAGGCGGACGCGGTGCATGAGCAGATCGCGGGACATGACCTCGCCGGAGCCCTCGCCGAGGACCGGCCTGATCTGCTGCCCGACATTCTCTTCGGGGCCGCGGCCTGCCTCGCAGCGGACGGCTGGGTCACGGATCGGATCCGCGGACGCTGGGAGGCCGGCCTGTCCTCGCTCCGCGGCGACGGCCCGTTCCAGAGGGACGGCGAGAGGGGCGCGCCGTGAATCCGCCGACGATCACCGCCTACCCGAACGGCCCGCTGCTCGTGCGCGGTGCGTTCGAGCTGATCGATGACGACGGTGAACCGATTCCGCCCAGCCGTCGCACGATCGGGCTGTGCCGTTGCGGCCTCTCCTCGATCAAGCCGCTATGCGACGGATCGCACAAGACGGCCGGCTTCCGCACCGAGTGACGGCGCTCACACCGGCTCGGTGCCCGCTCGGTAGAGATCCCGCAGGCCGGACACGCCGTCCCGATCGAACGCGAGCTGCTGGCGCTGTGCGCCGGTCCCGTCGAGCCGGATCTGATCGAGGCGATCGCGCACGAAGTCCTCCTCGCCTAGCTCGGCGAGGACGGGGCATACCGCGTCGAGGAGGCGGTCGGCAATGGACCAGACGCCGTCGACGTCTCCGGTCGTCGGGTCGATCACCCGGGCATCCGTGCCGTCGCGAGCGGCCATCCAGAGTGACGCATCGATGCCGTCGAGCTCCGCGGCTGGCGCGATGGCGGCGTCGCCGCCGAGCGCGATCGCGCGGCTCAGCGACACGGCGAAGAGCGTGTCCGCCGTGGTCAGCTGGGCGTCGAAAACCCGCATCTCGACCGTCGGGAAGCGCTCGGGCAACCGCACCGCCCAGGCGAGCGATGCCGCTTCCGGGACGGCGCGCAACGCCACCAGGCGCTCGGTCCTGCTGCGGTAGTCGTCGTAGTCGTGGAACTGCGGCGGACACCAGGACGCGGGCAGACGCCGGATCAGGATGCTGCGCCAGCTCTGGAACCCCGATGCCACGCCGTGTGCGAACGGGGCGTTCCCCGTCAGAGCGAGCAGCAGCGGCAGCCAGCCGCGCAGCCGGTTCAGGGCGCGCACGCGCTCCTCGTCATCGCCCGACTCGACGTGCACGTGCAGACCGTTGACCTCGTGCTCGCGCGTGATCTCCGCAAGCTGGGCGGCGACCTCGTCATAGTGCGCGGAGGGCGAGACCACGAGTCCTCGAGGAGAGATGTAGGGCGTCCCTGAGGACGCGGCGACGGCCCCATGGCTCAGCGCGTAGGTGCCGAGCAGCCCGCGGAGGCGGCGGAGATCCGCGTCCGCCTCCGCGAGCGTCGTCAGAGGCTCGGTCACGCACTCGAACTGGCAGGTGAGATATTCCGGCATCACTTCGCCTGCGGTGCTCCGGTCGGCGATGCGCTCTCGCGTTCCGGGCCCCATCCCCAGAGGGACGAGGGTCCGTTCATCGAGAAGGACGAACTCCTCCTCGATGCCGATCCGAGCCACGTCATCTCCTTGCGGTCCCGCCCGGCTCAGTCCCGGTCGTCGGGCTGGACCTGGTCCATCAGGCCTTGTTGACCTCCAGACCGGGCCCCGGATCGTCACCGGGGACGGTGTAGTCCGGTCGCTCCGGCTGCGGCGGTTGGTCGGAGAGTTCGCCGCCCTCCCGACCGCCGTACGGACGGCCGTGGTCGGCGTACTCCTCGCGCATGAAGACCAGCGTCCAGTCAGCGATCGTGAACCGCGCACCGGTGCGCAGGACTTCGGAGCGGTCCTCACCCTCGGGAAGGGCATTCATCTCGCCCTCCCCGTGCAGGGTCAGCACGTACTCGTCGCGATCGTCGTGGACGATCGTGGCGTGAACGGGATCGGGTCCGTCGAGGGCGAGATCGTTCCCGGGGTCGGACCCGATTCGGGTCTCGTCCAGGGTGAGGGGATGCTCCAGTCGCGTGTCCTCCCTCGTCACCCGCAAATGCGGATTGCCAGCGCCCCACGGAGCGTGTGTCGTCGCCGGCCGTCGGTCCAGATCGCGCGCCATCGCCTCGTCATCGGAAAGCACGTTATGTCCCTCGTTCATCGAGAGATCTGCTCGACGGTCTGACCGGTCTGCTGAGGAGCCATCGCGCGAGCGATGTCGGCCTGGGCGATGATGCCCACGAGCACGTGATCCTCGATCACAGGCACCCGGCGCACCTGGTGCTCCTCCATCACCTCGAGGGCCCGGTTCACGTCGTCCTCGGAGTCCACCATGTACGGCCGTCCCTCGGCGAGCACGCCAGCCGTGGTCTGCGCGGGGTCGTGTCCGTTCGCGATCGCCTTCACGACGATGTCGCGGTCGGTGAGCATGCCCTTCAGTTTCCCGTCCTCGCCGCAGATCGGCAGTGAGCCGACCTGCAGGTCCGCCATCAGGCGTGCTGCGGTCGCCAGCGAGTCGTTCTCTCCGATGCAACGCGCACCGGGGGTCATGATGTCCTTCGTCAGGGTCTGGTCCATGAGAGTCACCGTTCGCACTCCTTCCTCGTGGAGAACCGACGCTACGAACGACGCCGGCTCGTGTACAGGGGGTTGACACGGCCCATCGCACTCGTCATCTCCCTGCCCGGTTGACCTTCCTCGGATGCACATAGTCAGGGACAAAACCCTGATCGCCGACGCCGCTCATTCCTCGTCCTCGTTCCCGAGCGAATCGTCCAGGGCTTCTTTCTGGGGAACACTCCGGCCGTGGCGCGCGCCAGTTACATCGATCCGCGCCTGCTCGACCTCCACGAGCGCGGCATCGTGGTCGACGTGCGCTCCGGGCGGGGAGTCGAAGGGCAGCTCATCGACCTTCTGAGCGGCTGAGCACGAGGGGATTGTGCTTCTCGGGCTGAGCGCTCATCGTCGGCCTCTCCCTGCGTCTTCACCCACCGTGACTGCTCGTCTCGATGCAGACAGGACCGCTGTCGCTACAGTGTACGGTTCTCCGCACTGACCATCCAGGCGTACTGCTCGAGCTGTTCCAGCACCACGTGCAGGATGTCCGCCGTGGTCGGGTCTTCTTCGTCAACCGAATCGTGCACGTCGCGCACCGTCGAGACTGCTGCTTCCAGCCGGTCCGTGATGAGGTTCGTCGCTTCAGCAGTCGTCACCTCCCCCTGCGGGAAGGCCCACAGCGAAGTGGTCTCCGAGACTGTTCGGCTGCGCCCGTCGGGCAACGCGTGCAGTGCTCTCATCCGCTCGGCCACTGTGTCGGCGAGTCCGCGCACGGCGACGACGATCTCATCCAGCTGCAGATGCGTGTCGCGGAAGTTCGTTCCCACCACGTTCCAGTGCGCCTGCTTGCCCTGGAACTGCAACTCCACGAGGTCGACCAGCACACGCTGCAAGCTCTCGCTTAACCGAGCCGACGCGTGGAAACCGCTCTCGGTGTTCTGCTTCTTCGTGCGCTGCACCATGATGTTCCTCTCCTGTCCGGCATCCGGGTCTCGATACGGCGATCAGTGGTTGCGGATCATCGAGATCAGTTCCGACTTGCGCTTGCCCGAGTAGCCCGTGATCCCGAGCTCCTTCGCCCTGGCCCGCAACTCGCCGACGGTGCGGTCCTCGTAGTCCTCGGCCTTGCCGCCGCGCTTGCCGACAGACCTGCGTCCGTCGCGCGCTGCCGCATTGGAGATCCTCGCCGCCTTCTCCTTCGACGCTCCGTCATCGCGGAGCTCCTCATAGAGCTCCGGGTCCTTCAGGCTGTTGGAACCGCGTCCGCGTGGCATGGTGTCTCCCGATCTTCTTGTTCCTGCGGTCATGTCTCGGTGACCCGTCGCCTACAGGGCCTCCGGATCCCGTCGCGTGACAGCCTGCGCGCGTCCAGCCGGCAGCCGAAGGGGGTTGACAGGAGCAGCACCGTCAGTGCATCAGCCCATTCACGCCGGAGCTAGCATCGCAGTTCTGAGGAGTCAACCCCCACGACCAGCGGGGCGGGGGCTGGCAGTGTCGTCTGGCACGAGCACACGGATCTCCGTGCTGCGGTCAAGAGAAGGAGTTCATCGTGAACGTCGCTCTCATCATCATCGTCGTCATCGCCATCGTCGTGGCCATCGTCTCCGGGCTAAACGCCGCGTTGAGCTGGCTCCTCTGGGTCGCGCTGGTCGTCGGCGCCATCGCGTTGATCGCGTTCCTCATCCGCGTCATCAGCGGACGCAACACGGGCGTCTGATCGGGCAGCCGGACGACTTCCACACTGAGCGCACTGACCATCTCCTGCACGCTGAAACCGTCGCCTGCTGAGTCGAGCTCGGAAGTGACGAGCGGTCAACTCGCAGACCTGCTCATTGCACAGGGCGTGGCGCATGGACATGTCCGTGCCGTCGACCATCGCATCCTTCCAGGCGTCGAAACAGACATGGGAGAAGGCGACGACTGGCCGACGTTGCGCGAGAAGATCCTCACCGCCGACATCGTGGCGCTCGTCACACCGACCTGGCTCGGACAGCATTCGAGCGTCGCTCAACGCGTACTCGAGAGGCTGGACGCAGAGCTCGCCACCACCGACGCCGACGGTCGCCCCGTCCTCTTCGACAAAGTGGCCATCGTCGGCGTCGTCGGCAACGAGGACGGCGCGCACCACATCGTCGCGACCCTCTACCAGGCGCTGAATGACGTCGGCTTCACCCTTCCGGCGCAGGGCTGCGCGTACTGGAACGGCGAAGCCATGCACAAGACCGATTACAAGGACCTCAGCGAGACCCCGTCATCCGTGCAGTCGTCGATGAGCACGGCTGTCAAGAATGCCATGCACCTCGCACAACTGCTCAAACGGAACAAGTACCCGGCCGACGCCTGATGTGCCCGCGTTCGCCGAGCCTTTGTCCATATTCAGCACCGATAGTCACCGCGTGATGACGAGCATCATACGCTCACCGAGCGAGCTTTGATGCCGCTTCCTTTCAGCACAGCCCGGAGATGAATTCCGTCGCGGGGAGGGGCGGCGTTCAGGCGAACAGCCGCTGCAGGCGCTGGACGCCCTCGAGCAGCTGGTCGTCGCCGAGCGCGTAGGACAGACGCAGGTAGCCGGAGGGGCCGAAGGCCTCGCCGGGGACGACGGCGACCTCGGCCTGGTCGAGGATGAAGTCCGCGAGCTCCAGAGAGGTCTGCGGCGTCACGGTGCCGCCGTCGCGGGTGGGCCAGGCGCGTCCGAGCAGGCCGCGCACATCGGGGTAGACGTAGAACGCGCCCTGCGGGGTCGGCACGACCAGGCCGTCGATCTTCGACAGCTCGGCGACGATCAGGCGGCGGCGCCGGTCGAACGCCTCGCGCATCTGCTCCGCCTCGGTCTGCGGGCCGTTCAGGGCGGCGATCGCGCCGCGCTGGGCCACGTTGTTCACGTTGCTGGAGAGGTGTGACTGCAGGTTGCCGGCGATCTTGATGGCATCCGCCGGGCCGACCATCCAGCCCACCCGCCAGCCGGTCATCGCGTAGGTCTTCGCGACGCCGTTCACGAGGATCGTCTGACCGGCGGCCTCGGGGACGGCCTCGACGATCGAGACCGCCGTGACGCCGTCGTAGGTGAGGTTCTGGTAGATCTCGTCGGCGATGATCCAGATGCCGTGCTCGACGGCCCATTCGCCGATCGCCCTTGTCTCCTCCGCTGTGTACACCGCTCCCGTCGGGTTCGAGGGCGAGACGAACAGGATCGCGGTGGTGCGCGGGGTGCGCGCGGCCTCGAGCTGCTCGACGGTGACCTTGTAGTCCTGGTCGGCGCCGGCGAACACCTCCACCGGAGTGCCGTCGGCGAGGCGGATCGCCTCGGGGTAGGTCGTCCAGTACGGCGCCGGCAGCAGCACCTCGTCGCCGGGGTTCACCACCGCCTGCAGCGCCTGGTACACCGACTGCTTTCCGCCGTTCGTGACGATCACCTGGCTCGGCGAGGCCTCGAGCCCCGAGTCGCGCAGGGTCTTCGCCGCGATCGCCTCGCGCAGCGCGGGCAGGCCCGGGGCGGGCGTGTAGCGGTAGTTCGCCGGGTCGGCGAGCGCCTCGGCCGCGGCGTCCACGATGAACTGCGGCGTCGCGAAGTCGGGCTCGCCCGCGGCGTACGAGATCACGGGCTTGCCCTCGGCCTTGAGGGCCTTCGCCTTGGCGTCCACCTTCAGGGTGGCGGACTCGGCGATGGCGGACAGTTTGCGGGAGAGCGGTGCGCGTTCGGTCACGGTCCCAGGGTACCCGGATCGGGCGTCCGGGATGGCGCGGTCACCGCGGGGACTGGCTGAACTGCTGGACGCCGTCTCCCCAGTCGGGATGCGGGGTGTCCGGGCCGTCGTAGGGCGTGTCGCCGTAGTGCTCCTGGATGCGGTCGAGCCGCTGCCGCAGGGTGCTCAGGATCTCGCTCCGTGCCGGGTCGTCGATGACGTTGTGCAGCTCCTGCGGGTCCGCCTCTAGGTCGTAGAGCTCCCACTCGACGGGGAACCTCCGGTCGGAGGAACCCGGCACCCCGAGCGGGTCGTTGTAGTAGCAGATCAGCTTGTGGGTCCGGGTGCGGATGCCGTAGTGGGCGGGCACGTGATGGTTCGGGTCGTCGTGCTCCCAGTACCGGTAGTACATCGCATCCGGCCAGTCCGGCACGGTCTCGCCGCGCAGTTGCGGGGAGAAGCTGCGTCCCTGTGACGCCGGGAGGCAGGACGCCGCGTCCACGCCGCACAGGTCGAGCAGGGTCGCGGCGAAGTCGACGTTGGTCAGGATGTCGGAGACCCTGACTCCGGGTTCGATCGCGGCGGGCCAGCGGAAGAGCGCGGGCATCTGCAGGGACTGCTCGAACATGAGCCGCTTGTCGTACCAGCCGTGGTCCCCGAGGAAGAACCCCTGGTCCGAGGTGTACACGACGATCGTGTTCTGCGCCTCCCCGGTGGCGTCCAGCCAGTCGAGGACCCGCCCGACGTTGTCGTCGATCGACTGGATCACCTGGAGGTAGTCGCGCATGTACCGCTGGTACTTCCAGGTCGCGCGCGCCTCGCGGTTCTCGGGGCCCTCGAGCTCGGGGGGAACCGGCTCCTTGACATGCCGTTCGGCCAGGTCGTCGGCGATGCTCATCGTGGTGCGGCTCGCCCAGGTGCCGAGTGTGCGGTGGTCGTCGTGCAGGGTCTCGGGCTCCGGGATGCTCCCGACCGGGTAGAGATCGCGATGACGCTCATCCGGGATCCACGGGGCGTGCGGCGCCTTGTGATGGATGAACATCGCGAAGGGGCGTTCCGGGTCGCGCTTCTCGGCCCAGTCCAGGGCGAGGTCGGTCACGATGTCGGTGGCGTATCCGGGCACCGTCCGCTCGCCCGCGGGCCCGATCATCACCGGGTCGAGGTACGTGCCCTGGCCGGGGAACACGAGCCAGTCGTCGAAGTCCCGGGGCCGGGCCGTCTCGGACTCGCCCAGGTGCCACTTCCCGTAGAGGGCGGTGGCGTATCCCTGCCCGCGCAGTCCGGCGACGAAGGTCGGCACCCGGTAGTCGAACTCCGCGAAGATCCCCGGGGTGCCGTTGACATGGGTGTACGTGCCGGTCAGGATGGACGCCCGCGACGGCGTGCAGATCGAGTTCGTGCAGAACATCGACTCCAGCAGCGCGCCCTCCTTCGCGATCCGGTCGATGTGCGGGGTCTCGTTGACACGGCTGCCGTACGCGGAGATCGCGTGCGGGGCGTGGTCGTCCACGAGGATGAAGATGAGGTTCGGCTTCGTCATCGGTGTATCCTTCCCGCGGGGATCAGGCCCCGGTCGTGACCCAGGTCGGCGAGCTCCACGCGTACTGGTCGTTGGCCTGACGGACCCGGGTGTAGTACCAGTCCGTGCCGTCGCCTCCCGAGCCGGCGTCCTCGACGTCCAGCCGGACCGTCCGCGCGGAGCGGTCCACGGCGCGGTGCAGCAGGATCGCGGGGCTGACGAACCCGCCGGTGTACGCGGAGCGCGAGCCCTCGCGCAGTTCAGCGACCGTCGCCTGCACCGTGCGGCCGTTCGCCGTCACCTCGAGCACCGTGTTCCCGTCGCCGATCACCTGCAGGCCCAGCTGCTGTGTGGCGTCGGTGAGCACGGTGGGGTTTCCCCGGGTCGTGGTGACGAGGGCGATGGTGTGGTCGTCCTGCTGCGTCCAGCGGGTCGTGGCGCCGGGGGCGTCGGACGCCTTGCGCAGCGGATCGACGATGTCCTCGCCGTGCAGTCGCGGGTCGACCGAGAGGATCCGGCCGCCGCGGACGCGGATCGACACGTCCCAGTCCACCTCCACGCCGTACTCGCCCCATCCCACGCTGACCGCGAGCACGCCGTCGAAGTCGGACGGCGCGGAGACCGCAGCGGGTCGCCCCACGGCGATCACCTCGTTGTTGCGCAGCACCTCGACGAAGTCGACGTGATCGCCGCCGAGCACGTCGACCTCGATCCGCCGGGAACCGCTCGCGGTGACCTCGGAGCCCATCGGCATCCCGTTCACGGCGGTGGCGAGCATGATCCGGTCCCCGGTGACCGCATAGGTGCGCCGGGCCTGAATGGCGTCCCAGATGCCGTCCCGGGTCAGCGAGTCGGCCCAGACCATCGCCTTGCCGTAGCCGTAGCTGCCCGGGTGGGCGCTGTGGTGGTCGGTCGAGCCGATGAACCCGAAGCGGTGACCCAGCGTCAGGCCATGCTGTGCGGTGCTCGCCCCGTCACGCGGCCCCATCGTGTGCAGATACTGGCGCAGGCCGGGCTGCGCCTCGCCGGAGCCGTGCATCGACACGAGTTCGACGACGGGGGAGAGCTCCTCGGTGTACGTGGACCAGTTGATGCCGCGATGGCCGGTTCCGTACCCGATGTGGTGCGGGAGCACCATGGTGGGCACGCCGGAGGCGGCGATCTCGCGGAGGCGTCCGCGCAGCTCTTCGAGCGACTGCGCCTGCGCGACCTCCAGCGGACCGTGGTCCGACCGGAAGTACACGCAGTGGTCGCCGTAGGTGAGACTGTGCCACTCCAGGGAGAGGAAGCTGACGAACTCGCCGTCCTCGTGGGCGGCCGCCGTGACCTCCTGCACGCGGTCCCACTGCGAGGCCAGCCGTGCGAAACCCTCGATGTGGTAGTCGTGCACGGCGCGGGGCTCTGCGGGGATGTCGTGCCACGCGGCATGCCCGGTGACGCTCGCGAAGTCGAGCTGCTGCTTCGCGTTGGCGAACGCCGACTCGATCGTGCCGTGTCCGTAGCTGATCCCGCAGTGGTTGTGCAGGTCGCCGGCGTAGGCGGTCATGTCGGCGTAGCAGTCGAGATCGGTCGTGGGTCGATACAAGGGCATGCGACGGGCTCCTTCACCTGGAAGGCCGACGGTGGCCTTCGGTCGATCACTATACTAGATCGATCTACCATCGGTGTCCGCCCGCCGGATATACTCGCCCCATGGGTCGTGTGACGCTGCAGGATGTCGCCGCTGACGCCGGTGTCTCACGGGCTGCGGCATCGATGGTCGTCCGCGACACCGGGCGCCTCAGCGAACAGACCCGGGAGCGCGTCCGGCGATCCATGGAGAAGCTGGGCTACATCTACAACCGCAACGCCGCCTCCCTGCGGAGCAAGCGGAGCTGGACGCTCGGCTTCATCGTCACCGACTTCTCCAACCCGTTCTTCTCGGCGATCGCCCTCGAGTTCGAGAAGGCGGCGTCGGCGGCCGGCTACATGACGCTCATCTCGAACAACTTCGACGACCCTGGCCAGCAGGACGGGCTGATCACGACGATGCTGGAGTCGCCGGTGGCGGGGCTCGCGTACGTGCCGGCGCTCGGAGCCGCCGCGGTGAACCTGCCGATCCCGACGCTCGCGCTGACCCGGCCCGCCGCGGGCGGAGGCCCGGCGCTCAACAGCGATGCGTTCATCGCCGGGGAGATGGCGGCGGAGCATCTTGCGGGCGTGCACGGGTTCACCCGGATCGCCTACCTGGGCGGCGCGGAGACGGCGGAGCCCACCCTGGGGCTCATCGCGGGCGCGCGGGCGGCGCTCGCCCGGCATCCCGGCGCGGCTCTGGCGGCGG
>JBASAE010000310.1:0-1771 GCA_049654285.1 Microbacterium sp. | reverse complement strand
GTCCGGTCCCGGCGAGGACCCGTGCGGGGCGGATCCGGCCGGACCGGGGACGCCCGGGACGGTCACGACGTCGGCCACCGCGGCGAGCGCCGCGCGCCGCTCCGCGGGGGCGTCCGCTCCGCCGTAGACGATCGGTCGCACCGGGGCATCCGCGAAGATCTCGGGCGCCAGCTCGAGGCTGCGCGAGACGAGCACGAAGACCGGATGCGGGGCGCGGCCCTGCGCGGTGCGCCAGCTGACCGAGGCGTCGTCGAGTCGCATCGCCCCGTACCCCTCGGTGCGCGCCGTCCCGGCGCCGACGAGCACGACGTCGGCGTCCCGGCGGAGCAGATCGAAGACCCGGCGATCGGCGTCGTCGCCGAGCCCGCCGGAGCGTCCGGCACGGGTGGCCGCGCCGTCGATCGAGGCGATGAAGTTCATCCGCAGCCAGGGTCGGCCGAGCGGGAAGGCGTACTCGGCGAGCAGATCGTCGTCGTCCAGGCCGTCGACGGGTCGTGGCCAGAGCCGGTCGATGCGCGTGCTCATGGGTCCTCCGCCTGCCGGGAGCCGGTCCCGCGAGGGCACGTGCTCCACCGGGCACGGGTCCGCACGCGAGCAGCAGCCCTCCCCCTGACGAGACCCCGGCCGCACCGCACGGTCACACGTTCCTCGTCGGGTGCGTGTTGTGCTCCAGCCGCACGGGCGCGCGGAAGCCGAGGATCGCCTCGACCATGCGCACGGCGTCGACGGATGCCTCGACGTCGTGCATCCGCACGATGCGGGCGCCGCGCTCGATGCAGCACACCATCGCCGCGAGGGAGCCCGCGAGGCGGTGGCCCTGCTCGCGGTCGATCGACTCGCCGATGAAGTCCTTGTTCGAGACCGCGGCCAGCAGCGGGAAGCCGAGGTCGGCGATCTCGTCAAGGCGGCGGGTGAGCTCCAGCGAGTGCAGGGTGTTCTTGTCGAGGTCGTGCCCGGGGTCGATGACGATGCGCTCGCGCGGGATGCCGGCGGCGAGCGCGCGCTCCACCCGTTCGGCGAGGAATGCGCGCACCTCGGCGACGACGTCGTCGAACCGGGCCGCGGGCTTCTCGGCACGAGGCGGCCCGACGCTGTGCGTGATCACGACGTGCGCATCGGAGTCGGCGATGACGGCGGCCATCGCCGGGTCGCCGAGGCCGCTGGTGTCGTTGATCACGGCGGCGCCCGAGGCGATCGCCGCCCGGGCGACCTCGGCCTTGTTGGTGTCCACCGAGATCACGACGTCGCTCGCCGCGGCGATCGCGGCGACCACGGGCGCGACGCGGTCGATCTCCTCCGCGGTCGACACCGCGGGTCCCCGCCCGAACGGCACGCCGCCGATGTCGACCCAGTCGGCGCCGAACCGGGCGGCCTCCACCGCCGCGTCCACGGCCCGGTCGAGTGCGAAGGTGGCGCCCTTGTCGTAGAACGAGTCCGGTGTGCGGTTGACCACCGCCATCACCGCGACCTGACGGTCGAAGTCGAACCGCCGTCGGCCGATCGTGCGGATCATACGATGGTCGCCAGCTCGACGGAGGGATCGGCGAGCACCGTCGGGTCGACCGAGACGCGGTCGCGGATGAGGCGCTGCACCTGGTCGTTGACGTCCCACACGTTGACGTTCATGCCGGCGACGACCCGGCCGTCGGAGACCCAGAACGCGATGAACTCGCGCGCCGCCTCGTCGCCCCGGATCACGAGCTCGGCGCCCGCGACCAGTGGGGCGTAGCCGGAGTACTCCATGCCGAGGTCGTACTGGTCGGTGTAGAAG
>JBASAE010000309.1:0-6388 GCA_049654285.1 Microbacterium sp. | reverse complement strand
GGGCCCCGCTGCGCATCCGTCGCACGCGCGGCGGGGACGCGTGGGATCGCTCGCAGGCCGAGAGCTGCGCGCTCCCGGAGCCCGGCGCCGCCGCGGGCACTGTGCGCCTGGGCCTGCCGACGCTCCGCGTGGGGGTGTGACGGCCATCCCGATCACTCCTCGGGCGGGCATCTGCTCCCGGCCATCGAGCGAACGGCTCCGTCGGGGAAGACGTCCGAGGTACACCCGTCCATGAGCGCTCGGATCTGGGCCGTCGTCGGCGCCACGGGCACAGGCAAGAGCGACCTCGCCCTCGATCTGGCCGAGGCGCTGCGTGCGCAGGGCAACCCCGCCGAGATCGTGAACGCGGACGCCATGCAGCTCTACCGCGGGATGGACCTCGGCACGGCCAAGCTCCCCGTCGCGGGACGCCGTGGCGTTCCGCACCACCTGTTCGACGTGCGCGAGGTGACCGACGAAGCCGCCGTCGCCTGGTACCAGCCGTTTGCGCGCGAGACGATCGGCGCGATCCTCGCGCGCGGCGGCGATGCCATCCTGGTCGGCGGCTCAGGGCTGTATGTGTCGAGCGTCATCTTCGACTTCCGGTTCCCCCCGCGCGATGAGGCTCTCCGTGCTGCGCTCGACGCCGAGCTCCAGCAGCACGGCGCAGGCGGCCTGTACCGACGGCTGCAGCAGCAGGACCCGGTCGCGGCGGCGCGGATCGATCCGAAGAACGGCAGACGGGTCGTGCGCGCCCTCGAGGTGCTCGCGCAGGGCTCGCAGACCCACGGTGCCGCCCTGCCCGACGCGCCCGAGCTCTGGCGTCCGCGCACCAGGATCGTCGGCCTGCACGTCGAGCGCCCGGCGCTGGTCGAGCGGCTGGACGCCCGGGTGGAACGCATGTGGGCCGACGGCCTCCTCGACGAGGTGCGGACGCTGCGTGCACAGGGCCTCGAGCAGGGCGTCACGGCGCGCAAGGCGATCGGCTACGCACAGGCACTCGCGCAGCTCGACGGCAGGATGACGCAGGCGGACGCGATCGCCGAGACCCAGGCGCTCACCCGACGCTACGCGCGTCGGCAGGTGTCGTGGTTCCGGCGCTACCCCGGCATCGAATGGCTCCGGCCGCCGGTCGACGTGTCGGCATTGCTCGCCTGAAGGCCCCGTCCGGGACCGCCCGCTGGGCACCCGTAGGCTCGGTGGAGACCCACGACGTCGTGCACATGCCGAGAACGGAGGCGCTTGTGGCCGTGCAGATCAGGACCTTCGACCGGGCGGACACCGACGCCGTCATCGGACTGTGGCGCGAGGCCGGGCTGACCCGCCCGTGGAACGACCCGCACGCCGACATCGAGCGGATGCTGGCGGTCTGGCCCGATCTGATCATCGTGGCGGAGGACGAGGGGCGCCTCGTGGGCTCGGTCATGGCCGGCTACGACGGGCACCGCGGCTGGCTGTACTACCTCGCCAGCGCCGCCGACCGCCGTGGCGAAGGCATCGGGCGTCTGCTCACCGCCGAGGCCGAGGACCGCCTGATCGCTCTGGGCTGCCCCAAAGTGCAGCTGACGGTGCGCCCGGGGAACGAGATCGTCTTCGCCTTCTACGACAGGCTCGGCTATGAGCGGTTCGAGATCGGCATGGCAGGGAAGCGCCTGATCGTCGACGCGTGACCGGACGATGTCGGTGGTCCCGCGCATCATGGGTGCATGGTGACTCACTACTACACGGCATCCAGTCTCGACGGATTCATCGCGACCGCCGATGAATCGCTGGACTGGCTGCTGAAACAGGACATCGACGACGACGGGCCGATGGCGTATGCCGGCTTCCGCGCGGGGCTGGGCGCGATGGCGATGGGTGCGCACACCTTCGAGTGGATCATGCGCCACGATGAAGACGGGTGGAGCTACACCTTGCCCACCTGGGTGTTCTCGCACCGGGATCTCGCACTGCCCGAGGGTGCAGACCTGCGGCTCACCCAGGGGGATGTGCGGGACGTCCACGCCGAGATGACCGCGGCGGCCGGCGACAAGGATCTGTGGGTGGTCGGCGGGGGAGAGCTCGCGGGGCTCTTCGCCGATGCAGGGCTGCTTGACGAGGTGTGGATCCAGTACGCGCCGGTGACCCTGGGCGCGGGTGCTCCCGTGCTCCCGCGCGCCCTCGACCTGGAGCTGCTCGACGTGGCCCGCAACAGGAACTTCCTCTGCGGCCGGTACCGTGTCGCCGGCGTCCTCACGGACGGCTGATCCACTGCCCATAGACTTGCCGCATGGTCGCATTCACCAAGGGGCACGGCACCGGCAACGACTTCGTGATCATCGCCGACCCCGACGGGGTGCTCGATCTGTCTCCGGCGCAGGTGGCGCTGCTGTGCGACCGCCACTTCGGCATCGGGGCCGACGGCGTGCTGCGGGTCGTGCGATCCTCGGCGATCGACGAGGGCGCCGCGGCGCTGGCCGAGGAGCCGGCGGCAGAGTGGTTCATGGACTACCGCAATGCCGACGGTTCGGTCGCGGAGATGTGCGGCAACGGCATCCGGGTGTTCGCGCACTACCTGGTGCGGGCGGGACTGGCGACGATCGAACCAGGATCGACATTGCCGATCGGCACGCGTTCCGGAGTGCGCGACGTGACGCGCAGCGCGACGGGCTACCAGGTGGACCTGGGCCGTTGGCGGCTGAGCGGAACCGAGCCCCTCGCGAAGGCGCACGGCCTGACGGTGCCGCGTCCAGGGCTCGGCATCGACGTCGGCAATCCGCACGTGGTCGTCGCCCTCGCGTCCGAACAGGAGCTGGCATCCCTTGAACTGCACGCCGAGCCCGTGCTCGATCCCGCCGTGGCGGGCGGCGCGAACATCGAGTTCGTCGTGCCCGCCGAACCGCTGGTGCGCGACGGCGTCGGCCAGGTGCGGATGCGGGTGCACGAGCGCGGTTCGGGCGAGACCCTGAGCTGCGGCACCGGTGCGGTGGCCGCCGCGCTCGCCGTGCGCTTCTGGGCGGGGGCGCACGCACCGGACGACTGGCGGGTCGACGTGCCCGGCGGCACGCTCGGCGTGCGGATGTTCGCCGCCGAGGACGGTGAGCACGTCGCGCTCTCCGGGCCCGCGCAGCTGATCTACTCCGGTGAGATCGCGCTCGCCTGAGAGACGGGTCTAGACGATCTCGACCGAATCGGTCGGCGGGGTGCCGTGCCTGCGCACCTTCAGCACCCGGTAGCCCTTGCCGGTCGCCGCGCGGTGCACCCCGTATCCGGGGGTGAGGGTCGCGGCGAGCCAGCGCTGCAGGGAATCGGCGCCGAGGTTGCGCTGCACCACCAGCCAGGCGTCGCTGCGTTCGTGGAGCCGCGGGATCCAGTGCTCGAGCATCTCGTGCAGCTCGTTCTTGCCCACGCGGATCGGCGGGTTCGAACGGATGGTCCGGAACATGACATCGTCCGGCACGTCCTCCGGCCGCACGGCATGGATGTTCGTGAGCCCCAGCGACGCGGCGTTGCGGCGGACGAGGTCGAGCGCCCGCTCGTTGACGTCCACCGCCCACACCGTCGCACGCGGGACCTGCAGTGCCATCGACAGGCTGATCGGTCCCCAGCCGCAGCCCAGGTCGAGGAAGTCGCCCCCCGGCGGCAGCGGAGGCGTGTTGGCGAAGAGCACCGCGGTTCCGGCATCCAAGCGGTCGGGACTGAACACGCCACCGGCGGTCGTGATCTCGAGATCGCGGCCGGCCAGGGTGACACGGATGGTTCGGAGGTTCTCGGCGCTTGCCGGGGTCGCGGTGAAGTAATGATCCGACCCCATACCGGGAGCGTACCGGACGGCGGGGGCTAAGGTTAAGGCTCTCTGCATGAACCACACAGGGACACATGGATCACGAAGGACCGGATGACGAAACCCACTGAGCACGACACCCCCGAGGACGCGACGGACCGGGTGCTCGCCCACGCGGAGCCGCGCACCAGGGCACAGGTGTTCGGCAACGCGCAGGCTCTGCAGGACGCCGGGACCGCGAGCCACACCTCCGCGGACGGCGCACAGTGGGACCTGGACGACAGGCGGGCCCTGCGCCGCGTCGCCGGCCTGTCTACCGAGCTCGAGGACGTCACCGAGGTCGAGTACCGACAGCTGCGACTCGAGAACGTCGTCCTCGTGGGCGTGTACCCCCAGGGCGCGCAGGAGGATGCCGAGAACTCGTTGCGCGAGCTCGCGGCCCTCGCCGAGACCGCCGGCGCGGTGGTGCTGGACGGGCTGCTCCAGCGCCGTCCGCATCCCGACCCGGCCACCTACCTGGGACGGGGCAAGGCCGAGGAACTGCGCGACATCGTGCAGGCGGTTGGCGCGGACACGGTCGTCGCCGACACCGAGCTCGCCGCCAGCCAGCGACGGGCACTGGAGGACGTGGTCAAGGTCAAGGTGATCGACCGCACCACCGTCATCCTCGACATCTTCAGCCAGCACGCCAAGAGCCGGGAGGGCAAGGCCCAGGTCGAGCTCGCACAGCTCGAGTACCTGCTGCCGCGCCTGCGCGGCTGGGGCGAGTCGATGAGTCGTCAGGCGGGTGGGCAGGTCGGCGCCGGGGGAGCGGGCATGGGCTCGCGCGGACCGGGCGAGACGAAGATCGAGCTCGATCGCCGCCGCATCCGCACCCGCATGGCCCAGCTGCGCAAGCAGATCCGCGATTTCGCCCCTGCACGCGACGCCAAGCGAGCCGAGCGCAAGCGCAACACGATCCCCTCGGTCGCGATCGCGGGCTACACCAACGCGGGCAAGTCGAGTCTGCTGAACGCGCTCACCAGCGCCGGGGTCCTCGTCGAGAACGCCCTGTTCGCGACGCTGGACGCCACGGTCCGTCGCTCCGAGGCCGCCGACGGCCGGGTCTACACGCTCACCGACACGGTCGGGTTCGTGCGCAACCTGCCGCACCAGCTCGTCGAGGCGTTCCGCTCGACGCTGGAGGAGGTGGCGGACGCCGATGTCATCCTCCACGTGGTGGACGGATCGCATCCGGACCCCGCCGCGCAGCTGCAGACCGTGCACGACGTGATGGGCGATGTCGGCGCCAGGGACATCCCCGAGATCGTCGTGTTCAACAAGGCCGATCTCCTCGATGAGGGGGAGCGGATGGTGCTGCGCGGGCTGGCCCCCGCGGCGCACTTCGTGTCGTCGCGTACCGGGGAGGGCATCGAGGAGCTGCGGGCGGCCATCGACGAGGCGCTGCCCATGCCGGCGGTCGAGATCCGTGCGCTGGTCCCCTACGACCGCGGCGACCTGGTCGCGGCCGTGCACGAGCACGGCGTGCTCATCTCCGCAGTGCACGAGGAGGACGGCACCGCGATCCACGCGCACGTCTCGGAGCGGCTCGCCGCCGAGCTCTCGCCGTTCGCCGGTGAGGACGGCACCGGCACCGGAGACAGGATCAGCTCGCGCTGAAGCGCGCCTCCACCGTTGCCGAGATGACGATGTCCTCGCCTTGGAACTGCATGGTCGGTGCGCCGGCCATCATGTCGAAGGCCGCCGCGCGCACGGCCTTGCCGGCGGGCGCCGGGGCGCTCGAAGAGATGAGGCCGCGGTCGGCGATCTCGAGCGGCGTCACGGTCTGCAGACCCAGAGCGTGCGCATAGGCCGTGGCGCGGGACACGGCGATGTCGACGGCCTGGGTGGCGACCTCGCGCTCCCGTTCGGCGGTGGTCTCGGGGGTGAGCTTCCACTCGGTGTGCCCGATCTCGACGCCGTCACGACCCGACAGCTCGGTCGCCCAGAGCGACATCTCGGAGATGTCGCGGAAGGTCGCGGTGAACGCGATCGATGCACGGTAGACCGGCGCGAGGCGCTTTCCCTCGTTGTTCCACGGGCGGTCGGCGCTGACGTCGAGTCGCCTGCTGCTCCATTCGGCGACGCTGCCGGCATCCTGCAGGGAGGCGATGCCGTCGCGCACCGGAGCCGCCAGCGCCATCGCCGCGTCGACGACCGTCTGACGCTCCGGCCCCTCCTGCACGACCGAGAGATGGACGGTGGCCAGCTCGGGTGCGACCCGCACCTCGTTCTCGCCGCGGACGGTGATGATGACCTCGCTCATGCGAGGACTCTACGGCACCATCCTTGGACGGTGGCAACAGTGCGCCTGCGGCTCATTCGACCGATCGGTTCTGAGGTGAGAGGGCTCTCGGCTAAAGAGGAGACTCGCGTTCGGGGAAGCGGTGGGCTAGCCTCAGTCACAACAGAGACATTGGGGGTGTCTCTCCCGATAACTCCGGGGCGCGAGGGAAGCAACTGGGGCCTCGCGCTCCGGGCTATTCCCGCGGGCGGCAGAGCTTCGGCGGCCGATCCCTTCACTCCAGCAGATGCCGGCGAGCCGTGTGCACCTGCTCCGCCCGTGCACGTCGTCCACGTCCGGATCGCGAGCGAGTGGTCCACGGG
>JBASAE010000308.1:0-4818 GCA_049654285.1 Microbacterium sp. | reverse complement strand
GCACAACCCCGTCGACGGGTCGCTCATCGGCCAGGTGCACGAGGCGGGCGAGGCCGACGTCGACCATGCGGTGCGCGCGGCGCGCGCGGCGCTGAACGGGCCGTGGGGCCGGATGTCGACAGGTGAGCGCGCCAGGATCCTGCGCCGCATCGCCGATCGCATCGAAGAGCGCTTCGAGGAGCTGGTCGCGGCGGAGGTCGGCGACACCGGCAAGCCGGAGTCGCTCGCCCGCGACCTCGACGTCGCCCGCGCCGCCGCGAACTTCCGCGCCTTCGCCGACATGATCTCGGCAGCCGGTCTCGACTCCTTCCTGACCGAGTTCCCGGACGGCCGACGGGCCCTCAACTACGCCGTGCGCCAGCCGCTGGGCGTCGTCGCGGTGATCGTGCCGTGGAACCTCCCGCTGCTGCTGCTGACCTGGAAGCTCGCCCCCGCGCTCGCGGCCGGCAACGCGATCGTGATCAAGCCCTCCGAGGAGACGCCGTCGTCGGCGACCCTGCTCGCGGAGATCCTCGTCGAGGCGGGGCTCCCCGAGGGCGTCGTCAACCTCGTGCACGGCTTCGGCCCGGGGTCTGCCGGCGAGTTCCTCACCACCCACCCCGACATCGACGGTGTGACCTTCACCGGCGAGACGTCGACCGGATCGGCGATCATGCGCGCGGTCGCCCCCCGGGTGCGCCCGGTCTCGTTCGAGCTCGGCGGCAAGAACGCGGCGGTCGTCTTCGCCGACGCCGACCTCGACGCGGCGATCGCCGGCCTGGCGCGGTCGACCTACCTCAACACCGGTCAGGTGTGCCTGTGCACCGAGCGCATCTACATCGAGCGGTCGATCTTCGACGACGTCGCCCAGGGTCTCGCCGAGCGCGCGGCCTCGCTGCGCCTGGGCCGCCCCGACGACCCGGCCACGACGACCGGCCCGCTCATCTCGCAGCAGCACCGCGAGAAGGTGCTCTCCTACTACCAGCTGGCCGTCTCCGAGGGCGCGACCGTGCTCGCCGGCGGCGGCGTCCCCTCCCTCGGGGACGACCTCGCCGGCGGGTCGTGGATCCAGCCGACGCTGTGGACCGGGCTGGACAACAGCAGCCGCACGGTGCGCGAGGAGATCTTCGGCCCGGCCGCCGCGCTCATCCCGTTCGACACCGAGGACGAGGCGGTGGCCCTCGCGAACGACACCCAGTACGGTCTCGCCGCAGTCACCTGGACGAGCGACCTCACCCGCGGTCACCGGGTCGCACAGCGGATGCGCGTCGGCATGTCCTGGGTGAACAGCTGGTACCTGCGCGACCTGCGCAGCCCGTTCGGCGGGGTCGGCCTCTCCGGCATCGGCCGCGAGGGCGGCCACCACTCCCTCGACTTCTACACCGAGGCGACCAACGTCTGCGTGCAGCTGTGAGCAGGACGCCCGACTCCCCGGAGATCCGTGAAGCGGATGCCCGGCTGCTCCGTGCCGCCGGGACCGGCGAGCCCTGCGCCCCCGTACGCGACCTCATCGGCGCGGACGACCAGGACGCCGCCTACGCGGTGCAGTCGCTCGGCATCGCGCGGCGGGTGGCCGAGGGCCGGCGTGTGATCGGTCGCAAGATCGGCCTCACCTCTCCCGCCGTGCAACAGCAGCTCGGCGTCGGCACCCCCGACTACGGCGTGCTGCTGGACGACATGATGTACGCGGATCGCGAGCCGATCGAGCTGTCGCGCTTCCTGCAGCTCAAGGTCGAGGCCGAGGTCGCCTTCGTGCTCGGCCGCGATCTCGACTCCGAGACCACGCACGTCGCCGACGTGCTGCGCGCCACCGAGTTCGTGCTGCCCGCGATCGAGATCGTCGACTCGCGGATCGCCGGCTGGGACATCCGCATCGCCGACACGATCGCCGACAACGCGTCCAGCGGCGCGCTCGTGCTGGGCACGACGCCGCGACGCCTCGACGGCTTCGACCTCACCGAGCTCAGCATGAGCCTCGAGTACGGCGGCGAGCCCGTCTCGACCGGATCCGGAGCCGCCTGCCTGGGCAGCCCGGTCATCGCGGTCGCCTGGCTGGCCCGCGAGGTGGCCCGCCAGGGCAGCCCGCTGCGTGCCGGCGAGGTCATCCTCTCCGGTGCGCTCGGCCCCATGGTCGCAGCGACGGCCGGCGTGTACCGCGCCCGCCTCGACGGGCTCGGCGAAGTGCGCGCCGATTTCCGGGAATCCCCCACTGCGGAAGGAGCTGCGGCATGACCGTCGGCGTCGCGATCATCGGTTCGGGCAACATCGGCACCGACCTGCTCATCAAGGTGAAGAGGCTCTCGTCCACGCTGCACGTCGCGGCGATGGTCGGCATCGACGAGGCGTCCGACGGCCTGGCCCGCGCGCGCCGGCTCGGCGTCGCGACGACGCACGAGGGTGTCGAAGGGCTGCTGCGGATGCCGGAGTTCGCCGACGTCGCGCTGGTGTTCGACGCCACCTCGGCGGGCGCGCACGCGCGCAACGACGCGCTGATGCGGGAGCACGGCCGGCTGATGGTCGACCTGACGCCCGCCGCGATCGGCCCCTACGTCGTCCCGGTCGTGAACATCGACGAGCACCTGGACGCCTCGAACGTGAACATGGTCACCTGCGGCGGTCAGGCCACGGTGCCCATCGTCGCCGCCGTCTCGCGCGTCGCGCCGGTCGCGTACGCCGAGATCGTGGCATCCATCGCCTCGAAGTCGGCGGGCCCCGGCACACGGGCGAACATCGACGAGTTCACCGAGACCACCGCTCGCGCGATCGAGCAGGTCGGCGGTGCCGAGCGCGGCAAGGCGATCATCGTGCTGAACCCCGCCGAGCCGCCGCTGATGATGCGCGACACCGTGCTCTGCCTGGTCGAGGGAGACGTCGATGAGGATGCCGTCCGGGCATCCATCGAACAGCAGATCGCCGAGGTGAGCGACTATGTCGGCGGCTACCGCCTCAAGCAGCAGGTGCAGTTCGACGCCGTCGAGCACGCCTACGTCCCCGCGCTGGACCGCCCGTTCCGGGGCACCAAGGTGACCGTGCTGCTCGAGGTCGAGGGCGCCGGCCACTATCTGCCGGAGTACGCCGGCAACCTCGACATCATGACCAGCGCCGCGCTGCGCACCGCCGAGCACCTGGTCGCCCACCGGATGACCGCCGAAGAGACGGAGGCCCGCGCATGACCACCCCCCGCGTCTACGTGCAGGACGTCACCCTGCGCGACGGCATGCACGCCGTCAGCCACGGCTACTCCCTCGACGACGTGCGCGCGATCGCCGGCGCGCTCGACGCCGCCGGCGTCGACGCGATCGAGGTCGCGCACGGCGACGGCCTGGGCGGCTCCAGCGTCACCTACGGGCACGGCGCCGCGACCGATCTGCAGTGGATCGAGGCCGCGGCGTCCGTCGTGAAGAACGCGAAGCTGACCACGCTGATCCTGCCCGGCATCGGCACGATCGAGGACCTGGAGCGCGCCCGCGACCTGGGCGTCGCGAGCGTGCGCGTCGCCACGCACTGCACCGAGGCCGACGTCGCCGCGCAGCACATCGCCTGGGCGCGCGAGCACGGCATGGACGTCTCGGGCTTCCTGATGATGAGCCACATGTCCGATCCCCGCTCGCTCGCCGAGCAGGCGCGGCTGATGGAGTCGTACGGCGCACACTGCGTGTATGTGACCGACTCGGGCGGGCGGCTCACGATGCGCGACGTCGCCGATCGTATCGACGCGTACCGCGAGGTGCTGCGCCCCGAGACGCAGATCGGCATCCACGCGCACGAGAACCTGTCGCTCTCCGTCGCGAACTCGGTGACCGCGGTCGAGCACGGCGTGTACCGGGTGGACGCATCGCTCGCCGGCCAGGGCGCCGGTGCGGGCAACTGCCCGATCGAGCCGTTCATCGCGGTGGCCAACCTGCTCGGCTGGGAGCACGGCTGCGACCTGTTCGCGTTGCAGGACGCCGCGGAGGGGCTGATCCGGCCGCTGCAGAAGCGCCCGGTGCGCGTCGACCGCGAGACCCTCACGCTCGGCTACGCCGGCGTGTACTCCAGCTTCCTGCTGCACGCCGAGCGCGCCGCCGAGCGCTACGGCCTGGACACCCGCGACATCCTGGTCGAGCTCGGCCGCCGCGGCATGGTCGGCGGCCAGGAGGACCTGATCGTCGACGTCGCCCTCGACCTGGTGAACGCCGGGGCCCGGACGACCTCCCGCGCGGAGGCATCGTGACCCTCGACCACGCCACCCGCGACGCGCTGGCCGCGCGGCTCGACGACGCGCAGCAGCGCGCCGAGGCCGCCGAGCAGCTGTCCGCGGGGATCGCGTTCGGCATCGACGACGCCTACGCCGTCCAGCACGCGCTGGTCGCCCGGCGCCTCGTCCGCGGCGAGCGCGTCGTCGGCCTCAAGCTCGGCTTCACCAGCCGCGCCAAGGCCGTGCAGATGGGGGTCGACGACCTCATCATCGGCTCGCTGACCGACGGGATGCGGATCGCCGACGGCGACGCGTTCGATCCCGCCGCCGGCATCCATCCTCGGATCGAGCCCGAGGTCGCCTATCTGCGCTCCCCCGACCATCCCGGCCGGATCGTGGCCGTCGCCCCGGCGCTGGAGATCATCGACTCGCGGTACCGCGACTTCCGGTTCGATCTGGGCGACGTCGTGGCCGACAACACCTCGGCCTGCGCCTTCGTGATCGGCGGCTGGCGCGATCCCGTGGAGGTCGGCCCGCTCGGCAACCGGGCGGTGCGGCTGGAGATCGACGGACGGGTGGTGCAGACCGGGTCGACCGCCGCGATCCTCGGCGACCCCGGCCGTGCACTCGCCGCCGCGGATCGGATGGCGGCGACGCACGGC
>JBASAE010000307.1:0-3040 GCA_049654285.1 Microbacterium sp. | reverse complement strand
CGGCGGCCCCGGGATCGTCGCCGAGGGCGCGCTGCGCGATGCGCTGAGCGATCCGGATGCCCGGCTGCTGATCCTCGTGGACGCCGGCGAAGGCCCGCAATGGGTCGACGCCGCCGGTCGACCGACTGCGAGTCCTCTCCTTCCGAAGGATCAGGCACGAGTGGGGGCGGGGCCGAGGCCGGTGCACGGCGCCGAGGCCGACCCGCCGGGCCGCACGGTGCCGTCGAGCGCCTCGGCTTCGGATGGGTCGACGCCCCGGGGCACGAACCAAGCGGGCGGCGAAGGCGCACCCGACCGTGCCGGAGGCGCCGGAGGCCGCATCCCCCGCGACCCGACGCCTGCGGCGGCGGATGCGATCGAGGCGCCGCCGTCCTCCCGCGACGCGCCCGACCTCCGCGCAGACGACCCCACACCGGACCGGTCCCACGATCCGGGGGTCGCGGATCCGACCGCGGACCCCCGGATCGCGCCGATCGATGCCGAGGCCGCCGCACTGCTCTCCGGGCCGCGGGGCCAGCCCCTCGCCGCGGTGGTCTCGCGCACCCGTTTCGTCGATGCGCGGCCGCTGCTCGAGGCGGTGCGCCCTCTGATCGCTCGGGCCGCGCTGGAGACCGAGGCGCGACTGCAGGCCGAGCGGGTGACCGCGGAGAGGATCCGGGCCGACAACGCCGCCGCCGAGGCGCGCCGACGCATCGAGCGCGATCTGCACGACGGCGTGCAGGGCCGGCTGGTCTCGCTCGGGCTCGGGCTGAGCCTGGCCCGCGACGGCCTGGTCGATCCGGTCTCGCGCGGCGTCATCGACGAGGCGGTCGGACAGTTGCACGACGCGGTCGCCGAGCTGCGCGAGCTGTCCTCCGGAGACCTGTCCGCCCGGCTGGCCGGCACCGGCCTGGCCGCGGCCGTCGGGGACCTGGCGCGCCGGATGCCTGTTCCCGTCACGCTCGACGTCGCACCGCTGCGGATCGCGCCCGACGTCGAGACGGTGGCGTACTTCGTCATCGCGGAGGCCCTCACGAACGCTGTGAAGCACGCCGCACCGACCCGGATCGCCGTGCGCGTCACGGCCGGCGACGAGGTGATCGTCCGCATCGCCGACGACGGATCCGGCGGTGCCGACCTGCGCGCCGGATCCGGTCTGCGCGGCCTGCAGGAGCGAGTGCACGCGATCGGCGGGCACCTGATCGTCAGCGACACGCTCCCCGCGGGCACCCTGGTCGAGGCGGTGCTGCCGTGCGCGTCGTGATCGCCGAGGATCTGGTGCTGCTGCGCGACGGCATCTCCCGTGCGCTCAGCACGCACGGTTTCGACGTGGTCGGCGAGGTCGGTGACGCCGGTGCGCTCATCGACGCCGTGACGGCGCAGCATCCCGATCTGATCGTCGTGGACGTGCGGATGCCGCCGGGCTTCTCAGACGAGGGCGCCCGTGCCACCCGCCTGCTGCGCGAGCGCTTCCCGGACCTGGCCGTGCTGGTGCTCTCGCACACCGTCGACCCCGGCCTCGCGCTGCTGCTGGCCGCCGAGCGGCCGGCCGGATTCGGATACCTGCTGAAGGATCGGGTGATGGAGGTGGAGGCCTTCATCACCCAGGTGAGGGAGGTCGTGGCGGGCGGCACCGTCGTCGATCCCGAGGTCGTCGAGCGGGGCCTGGCCCGCAGGCAGGCACCGCTGCAGAGCCTCAGTGCGCGCGAACGCGACGTGCTCGCGGAGCTCGCCCGTGGCCGTTCCAATGCGGCGATCGCCGCGGAGCTGTTCATCTCGGAACGCACGGTCGACGCGCATCTGCGCTCGATCTTCGTCAAGCTCGGCCTGCCGGAGAGCGCCGACGCCAACCGGCGCGTGCAGGCCGCTCTCACGTGGCTCGCCGACGCCTGAGCCAGGGCGGACGATGGATTCGGTGCTGGCGCCGATGCCCCGGAATCCCCGTCGCCGTACCTTCGGATCAGGTGGCGACGAGGCCGCCGCGAAGGAGGAAACATGTCCAGGAAACGCTCCGCCACCGCCTGGGTCCGCATCCTGCACCGCTGGATCTCGATGGCGTTCGTCATCGTCGCCGGAACGCTCATCGTGCAGGGCGTGGTCGGGGTCGACACCACGACCAGCCCGTTCGGTCTGCTCGCCCTGGCGATGCTGGTGCTGCTGGCCGTCTCCGGCGCCTGGACGGCCGTCCATCACTACGCCGTGAAGCTGCGACACGGCGGCAGGCGCCGCGTCCCCGTCCAGGGCATCTAGACCGCGGTCAGGGCCGGGGTCGCCGCATCTCGAACCGCGCGTCGTCACTGATCTCGAAATACTCGACCGGGCCGCCGCCCCGCACGATCGGACGCGCTGCGACGGTGCGGTACACGCCGTCGGAGACCAGCCCCTCGTCGATGTGCACCATCACCACCTCGCCGAGTGCCAGCCATCCCGCGGTCGCGGAACCGGCGGCATCCCGCAGGTTGATCAGCTGGGTGAGCCGGCACTCGAACGCGACCGGGCTCCCCTCGACCCGGGGAGGCACGACGAGGGCGGAGGGGATGCCCGCGACCCCCGCCAGCTCGAACTCGTCGACATCGGCGGGGACCTCGGCGGAGCTCGCGTTCATCCGCTCCGCGAGGGGCCTGGTCGCGAGATTCCAGACGAACTCCCCGGTCGCCTGGACGTTGGCGACGCTGTCCTTCCACCGCGTGGTCGTGAAGCCGACGATCGGCGGCTGGTACGAGTACAGGGTGAAGAAGCTGAACGGCGCGAGGTTTCGCACGCCGTCGGCGGACACCGTGGAGATCCAGCCGATCGGCCGCGGCGCGACGATCGCGTTCAGGGGATCGTGTCTGAGTCCGTGCCCGAGGCGCGGCTCGTACGAGTGCATCCGCCTCAGCGCGGGAAGGCCCGCTCGGCGGAGCCGATGTAGAGCTGCTGCGGGCGGCCGATCTTGGTCTGCGGGTCGAGGTTCAGCTCACGCCACTGCGCCAGCCAGCCGGGCAGCCGGCCGATCGCGAACAGCACGGTGAACATGCGCGTCGGGAAGCCCATCGCCTTGTAGATCACGCCGGTGTAGAAG
>JBASAE010000306.1:0-2777 GCA_049654285.1 Microbacterium sp. | reverse complement strand
GGTCACGGGTGAGCTCCTCGAACTTCGCCCGGGTGACCGTCTCGGAGAGCGAGACCGGACCGGACTCGGTGAGCGAGAGGTACGGCAGGTTGACGCTGGTGCTCGTCGAGGACGAGAGCTCCTTCTTGGCCTGCTCCGCGGCCTCCTTCAGGCGCTGCAGGGCGATCTTGTCGCCCGAGACGTCGACGCCGGTGGTCTCCTTGAACTGCTTGATCAGGTAGTCCACGAGACGCTGGTCCCAGTCGTCGCCGCCGAGGCGGTTGTCGCCGGCGGTCGCGCGCACCTGGATCGTGGAGAAGTCGTCGTCCTTGCCCACCTCGAGCAGCGAGACGTCGAAGGTTCCGCCACCGAGGTCGAAGACCAGGATGAGCTCGTCCTCCTTGCCCTTGTCGAGACCGTAGGCGAGGGCTGCGGCGGTGGGCTCGTTGATGATGCGCAGCACGTTCAGGCCCGCGATCTCACCGGCCTCCTTGGTGGCCTGGCGCTCGGCGTCGTTGAAGTACGCCGGAACGGTGATGACCGCGTCGGTCACGGTGTCGCCCAGGTACGACTCTGCGTCGCGCTTGAGCTTCTGCAGGATGCGGGAGGAGATCTCCTGCGGGGTCCACTTCTTGCCGTCGAGCTCCTGCGTCCAGTCGGTGCCCATGTGGCGCTTGACCGACGAGATGGTGCGGTCGACGTTGGTGACGGCCTGGCGCTTGGCGGTCTCGCCGACCAGCACCTCGCCGTCCTTCGTGAAGGCCACCACCGAGGGGGTGGTGCGGAAGCCCTCGGCGTTGGCGATGACCTTGGGCTCGCCGCCCTCGAGGACGCTGACGACGGAGTTGGTGGTTCCGAGGTCGATACCGACAGCGCGTGCCATGTGATTCTCCTTGTTGATCGAAGTCTGGTGATGATCCGGGCGACCCAGAAACCTGAGCCGGCATGACTCAAGGATAGAACCACGACCGGACGCTGTCAAACCGAACTTGACATTAGTCGACTCAAGTTCTGGTTCAGCTTCTGTCCGGTGAGCCCATGTCAGGATGCCGGGATGACAGGACTCCTGCGAGCGATGATGACGGCGGGCGCGCTCGGCGCGCTGATCGCGATCGGCACCGGCTGCGCGCAGGAGCCGCGACCTGAGGACTGGACTCTGGAACCGGTGCGATTCGCAGACGCCGATGTGGGGTTCGGGATCTGACCCGGGACACGACCGCCGCACCGCTGTCCTTCCTGTGCTCGGCGAACGATGCGGTCTGGGTCGGGAACGCCTGGATCGTCGCGATCGGCGGCGAGGGCGACGGCGTGCTCGTGCGCGTCACACCGCAGAAGGCGCTCGACTGACCGGCATCCGCGCCCGGGCGACGAGCGGCGTCCGCCGGATCAGCGCCCGCCGGGCGGGCCGATCAGCAGCAGCACCGTGAAGATCGCCACCACGGCGAGGAGGATCAGCACCGCCAGCACCCACGGCCGGTGCAGGAACCAGCGCATCGTGCGGTCGTACCACGTGTGGTCACGCGGATCGTCGGTCTCGGTCAGACGCCACGCCCCCTCGAGCCGGCCGGTGCGGTGCAGCCGGATCTCCGCGGGGATGGTCGCATAGGGGACGATCGCGCTCGCGACCGTCGCGACCGCGACGCCGACGCTCCAGCGCTGATGGAAGGCGAGCAGCACCGCGGTCGCGCCATAGGAGAGGAACACGAAGCCGTGGATGCCACCGGCGATCGTCACCAGCACGGGCGGTCCGCCGACGGCGCGCGCCACGAGGGCGGCGATCAGCAAGGTCCAGGTGATCGCCTCGGCGATCGCGAGCACGCGGAACAGCCGCGCGGGGGTCGTGAACACGGGTCTCCTCGGGTCGAGTCCCCTCCACCTTAGGAAGAACGGAGTCCCGACGCTGCCCCGCGGCATCCTCCTTTCGATCGATTCCGGGGCAACCAGGCCTCCGAGGGATAGAATCACCGCGTTACGCTCGCTTCATCCGCCCCCGAGGAGACCCGCCGACGTGAGCATCGCCGTCCGCGAGCAGCGCCGGCTCGCGCGCCATCGTCGCGCGCTCGGCTACGCCGGGGTGCTGAGCGGGATGTCCCTCTCGCTGTGGATCGGGACCTCGGTGGTCCCGGCCCCGTGGATGCACCATCCGATGCTCTTCCTGCACCTCGCCTCGGTGATCGCGGGCCTCGGCGCGGCGGTGATGCTCGACGTCAAGGCGCTGCGCTGGGTCGCCGGGCGGATCCGGGTCAGCGACCTGTGGCTGTTCGAACGCTCGGTGACGCCGATCGCCTGGGCCGGAATCACCGGCCTGCTGTTCTCCGGCGCCTTCCTGCACCCCGACCTGAACGCACCGCTGACGGCGCTGAAGATGGTCGCGGTCCTCATCGCCGCCCTCAACGGCGTCGCGCTGGGCCGCCTCACCGACGATCTGCGCCGGATGCGGCCGGACACCCCGTTCTCCTCCGTCCCCCTGCGGGTGAAGCTCTGGTGCCTGGGCAGCGGGATGACCTCCCAGGCGGCCTGGTGGACGGCCGTCGTGATCGGGATGCTGAACACCAGCGGCATCTGATCCCGACGCGAGGGGTGATCTCCTCCGCACCGCCGACTTATAATCAACCGCGGGCCACCCACCCGCGTCCCCCCGCCCTCCACGGAAGTCGTGACATGTCCGACCCCTCCCCTGGTCCCCGTCGCTCGACCCACATCGACATCGACGCGGTCGACGGTGCTGCGCAGGATGCTGCGGCACCGCCCCTGCGCAGGCGCAGGAACCCGCGCACCCCCGGAGAGCTGCCGAGGTC
>JBASAE010000305.1:0-4945 GCA_049654285.1 Microbacterium sp. | reverse complement strand
CCGTCGGCGCGGGCGGCGGCTACGCCCTCGCCGCGGCCGGCACCCGGCGCGGCGACGGCGCGTCCTACCCCTTCTTCGGCGTGCACCAGGCCGGCATCGTGACCCCCGTGCAGGAGCACCTGCACTTCGCCGCGTTCGACATGATGCCGCGCACCGGGCGGGATGACCTGATCGAGCTGCTGCAGGACTGGTCGTACGCCGCATCGCGCATCACGCAGGGCCTCGACGTGAGCGCGAGCGGAGCGGTGGGCGGCTCGCCCGAGTCGCCGCCCGACGACACCGGTGAGACGCTGGGCCTGCCTGCGAGCGGCCTGACCGTGACGATCGGGTTCGGCCCGACGCTGTTCGAGAAGGACGGCGAGGACCGCTACGGCATCCGCGATCGGCGGCCGGCGGCACTGGATCGGCTGCCGAAGTTCCTCGGCGAGGATCTCGACCCGGCATCCTCGGACGGCGATCTGTGCGTCCAGGTGTGCGCCGACGACCCGCAGATCGCGGTGCACGCGATCCGCAATCTCAGCCGGATCGCGTTCGGGCGGGCGAAGCTGCGCTGGTCGCAGCTCGGATTCGGCAAGACCTCGCGCACCACGGCCGACCAGCAGACTCCGCGCAACCTGTTCGGCTTCAAGGACGGCACCGCCAACATCCTCGCGGACGACGCCGCGGCACTCGAGGAGAGCGTCTGGGTCGGCCCGTCCGACGAGCCCGACTGGCTCAGGGGCGGCTCGTACCTGGTCGCGCGCAAGATCGCGATGCTCATCGAGACCTGGGACCGCGTGCGGCTGGCCGAGCAGGAGCGGATCTTCGGGCGCGACAAGGGGGAGGGCGCCCCGCTCTCCGGCGGGTCGGAGGACACCGCGCCGGAGCTCGCGCGGCTCGACGCGCACAGCCATGTGCGGCTCGCGCACCCCGAGGAGAACGGCGGCATCCGCATCCTGCGCCGCGGTTACAACTATGTCGGCGGAAACAACGCGCTCGGCCGGCTGGACGCCGGGTTGTTCTTCCTGGCCTATCAGCGGGACCCGGCTCAGTTCATCGCCCTGCAGAAGAAGCTCTCCACCGATCTCATGAACGAGTACGTGCAGCACGTCGGCTCGGGCATCTGGGCGGTCCCGCCCGGGGCATCCGAAGGCTCACACGTCGGCGCCGGCCTGTTCTCATAGCTTCGCCGCGCGGTCGGGGTATCATCTTCCTACGGCAAGAGAGTCCGATGGGACGCTGCTGACGAACGCAAGTTCATCCACCAGTCACCCTCGCATCAGCACGGCCTCACCCTTGCCGGATAGTTTTCCTGCGGCGACTGGCGTTTTGGGTGAGACCGAGCCGACGCAGGAATCCAATGGGCGCACGCGGCCTCCGAACGAAGATTCGCGAGCGGTCCCACGAGAGATCGGCCGACTGGCTACTCTCTCAAGGGGCGAACACACGGGGAGCAGAAAGGGGAAGAGGGAGAAGGAGCGACCCCGGCGTGGCACGGAGCGAGTCTGACGACGGCCTTGAGGTGGTGCGCCGCTTGCGCGACGCGATGAGCACCGGCGATACGGAGACCGTCGCTGCGGTGGCCAGCGAGTTCACCTGGCAGCTCGTCACCCGTCACTACGATCTTCTCCTGGAGGTGCTCGACGGGCTGCCCCTGAGCGTCCTCGAGAGGTACGAGAACCTCAAGCTGGTGCATCCGGTGACCCCGACCCTGATGCGCGCACAGTTCCAGTATCCCGAGGCCGGCGCGCGAGTGGAGCGGAACGCCCTCGACGGCCGCCAACGGGATGAGTCCCTGGCGACGCTCCTGGTGAGCCGGAGGCTGCACGGCAATGTGAAGCTGTCCTTGGAAGCGGCGGAACGCCTGAGCGAACGGCTACGCGAGGGCTTCCGGCAGATCACCGCGACGGAGAGCTCCCTGGCCGCCCAGTTCCGATTCCAGATCGGGTACACCTATCTGCTCGACGGGCAGACCGGCACCGCCCTGCAGTCGTTCAGCGCGGCCCGTCAGCTCGCCGAGCTCGACCCCACGGATCATTCGCAGCGCGACGCCGTCTCGCGATCCGCCGTGACCCACGCGTTCCGAGGCTCCCTGTGGCAGGCGCAGCGCGATCTCGACCGATCCCGTGCGCTGCCGGACGGGGCGATGCCCTTCGGCGCGTTCATCTCGACCGCCGAGCGCATCGCGGAGGCGCTGATCGATCTGGAACGGATGAGCCCCGATCTCGACACCCGGATGACGGAGCTCGACTCGTACGACTCGGTCGACGAGCTGTGGCCGTTCATCGCGCTGATCCGCGCCCGGTACGAGCTCACCCGAAGACACCCGATGGCGGCGCTCGACGCCATCTCGCTCGCGTTCGAGACGCATCGCTGGCAGCCCGACACCATGGCGGCCGACATCCGGGCATCGTGTCTCGTACACGCCTTCCTCGCTCTGGGTGAGGTGGCGGCGGCTCGGGACATCTGCGAGGAGGCCGGGACACGGCTGCCGCTCACCCGGATCGCCCACGTGCGAGTGCTGATCTTCGAGGGCAACTTCGCCGAGGCGACACGAGAATGCCGTTCGATCAGCGGCGCGCAGAAGGGCTCTGTCGCGGTGCGCACGGAGGCGATGCTGCTGCTGGCCTGGGTCACCTATCAGATGGAGAAGGAACTGGAGCTGAGCGATGCCCGGTCGGTCGCGGACCTCGCCCTCACGGGGGATTTCCGGAGGCTCTTCTCGACGCTGCCGAAGGACCTGATCGACGCCGTGTGCGAGGCGCTTCCCGACGCGGAGGCCGAGAGGGTCCGCACCGTGCTGGCGGACATCGAGTTCGCCGTGCCGTTGCCGCAGCGGCCGAAGCTCTCTCCGAGCGAGATGAGGGTGTTGGAGGAGCTCGTGGACTCGACGAAGACCGCCGAGATCGCCGAGCGGCTGTTCGTGACCCAGAACACGGTGAAGACGCAGCTCGCCTCGATCTACCGCAAGCTCGGCGTACGCAACAGGGCGGATGCGATCACCCTGGCGACCCGGCTCAGCCTGTTCGGCTGATCAGGGTGATGGCGGGGTGACGGGTTGACGACAGGGCAGATGAAAACGGCCGCCGGGGAGGGTGATCCCGCGATCACCCCGCTGGAATGGTTCGCAGCCGGAGAAGCGTCCCTCCGGCCTGCCCTCATCACGAGAGGCGGGCCGACGCGCCTCGCCGTCTGGAAAGAAGGAAGGGTGCACGCATCGTGGAACTACGCGACTACATCAGCGTTCTGCGCAAGAACTGGATGATGATCGTCGGGAGCGTTCTGCTCGGCGTCGCCGTGGCGGCGGGCATCTGCTTCGTGATGGTGCCGAAGTACGAGGCCACCACCCAGCTGTACGTCTCCGTCCGTGGTGAGAGCCAGGCTCTGGGCGAGCTCGTCCAGGGATCGAACCTCGCGCGGCAGAGCGTGCAGAGCTACGTGAGCATCGTCCGGACCGAGAGCGTCCTCGCCCCGGTCATCGACGAGCTCGCGTTGTCCGGGACGACGGCGGCCCTCGCCCAGCGTGTGACGGCGAGCGTCCCCCTGAACACGTCGCTGGTCTCGATCACCGTCGCCGGGGAGGACCCCGCGCGGACGGCCGTGATCGCGAACGCCATCGGTGCGAGCTTCGCCCGGGTCGTGCAGGACCAGCTCGAGGTGGTGCAGAGCGAGGAGACGACGAGCCCGGTGAAGCTCACCATCGTGCAGCCGGCCGTCGCGCCCGCGTCGCCCGTGAGCCCGCGGCTCTCACTCGGCATCGCCCTGGGAGGGCTCGGCGGGCTCGCTCTCGGCGTCGCCCTGGCGATGCTCCGCACGATGCTCGACACCCGCATCCGCTCGCTGACCGACATCGAGCAGATCACCGATGTCCCGGTGCTCGCAGGGATCGCCTACGATCCGGACTCCAGGAAGCGCCCGCTCATCGTGCACGCGGACCCGCGCAACCCGCGCGCCGAGTCGTTCCGCACCCTCCGCACCAACCTGCAGTTCCTCGCCGTGAACGACGACTCCGGACAGCGGGGGCGCAGCTACGTGATCTCCTCGGCCGGTCCCGGCGAGGGCAAGACGACCACCACGGCCAACCTCGCGCTCGCCCTGGCGGAGTCCGGCGCCCGTGTCGCGCTGATCGACGCCGATCTGCGGCTGCCGAGGGTGACCGAGTACATGGGGCTGACGAGCGGGGCGGGGCTCACCGATGTGCTCATCGGCCGGGCGGAGGCCGGCGATGTGCTGCAGCGCTGGGGCAGCGGCCAGCTGTTCGTCATGGGGGCGGGGAACGTGCCGCCGAACCCGAGCGAGCTGCTCGGCTCGAAGGTCATGAGCGCGCTGCTGACGACGCTGCAGACCCACTTCGACTACGTGCTCGTGGACGCGTCGCCGCTGCTGGTGACCGATGCCACCGTGGTGGGCAGGAACGCGCACGGAATGATCCTCGTGGCGGCAGCGGGGTCGACGCGCAGGCAGGCGCTCCAGGCCGCGGTGCGCGCGGTCGACGTCGCCGGTTGCCGGGTGAGCGGTGTCATCGTCACCAAGCTCCCCGTCAAGGGGCCGGACAGCTACGGCTACGGCACGTACGGCTACGGCGCCTACGGCCGCGAGGGGGCATCGCATGCCGACGCCCCCTCAGGCGAGACGCCTGACGCGGTACCGCAGCGACACCGGCCCGTGGACGTTCACGTCCGAGCCCGCCAGGATGAGCCCGGGGTGAGCGTCAGATGACGAGGCGAGTGAAATCCGCTCCGGGCGGGGCGCCCTGCCCGAATCCTTGGTGGAATGGGGGCTGTCACGCTTCACGACCGGCCGAGTAGGCGAACCATGAGGCGAGCGGGGTCCTCGACCCGGCTCACCTCGCGTGTGCTCCGACCCCCGTTCCCGGGGATCGGATGCCGCCCCCCGTCGCCTCGGTCCAGCCCCGTGACCTTCCCCACGAGTCCCCAGCTCGGAAGGCACGGGCCCAAGGGGCGGG
>JBASAE010000304.1:0-1553 GCA_049654285.1 Microbacterium sp. | reverse complement strand
CCGTCTGGGGCGCACCGGCCGCGCTGCTCCTCGTCGCCGCCACCCTGATCGGGACGGTCTCGGCGTTCCACCGCCCCGCCGTCGGCGTGTTCCCACGCCTCTTCGTCGACGACGACTCGCTGGGAGCGGCCATGGCGCGCGCGGGAACGGCCGGCCAGCTCGCCCGCACCGTCGCCCCGCCGCTGGGCGGCCTGCTCATCGGCCTGATCGCGCTGAGCGGGGTCGCCCTCATGGACGCCCTGGGATGCCTCGCGATGCTCGCGACCCTGCTCGCCGTCCGTCCGCCGCGGGGACGACCGCCCGCTCCGGGGGCGGTGACGTTCCGGGGCATCGCCGAGGGGATCTCCTCGGCCCGCACCACACGCGGCGTTCCCGCCCTGCTCGGCGCCGTCGCCATCGTCGCGGGCGCCGTGATCCCCGCGGTCGTGCTCGGCATCCCGCTCGCCGCCAGGGAACGAGGATGGACCGCCGCCGAGGCCGGGCTCATCGAGGCGGGCTGGATCGCCGGGGGCCTCCTCGCCGGCTTCTGGTTCGCCTGGCGGGGAACCTCGCCCACGGCGTGGCGGCCCATGGCACTCGGCCCGCTCGTCGTCGCCGCAGGACTCGGCATCCTGGCCGCCGCCCCCGGCTGGATCCTGGCCGCTTCCGGCACCCTCGTCGTGGGGGTCGGCGTCGTGGTGTTCACCGCGCACGTGTTCCCGACCTACGTGCTGCTGGCTCCGCCACCGATGGTCTCCCGGTTCCAGAGCCTGCTCATCCTCGCGCAACAGGCCCCGCAGCTCATCGCGAACCCGCTCATCGGCATCGTCGTCGCGGCCGCCGGAACCGGCCCGATGATCGCCGCATCCCGCATCCTCGCCGTCGCGGCCGCCCTCGTCGTCGCCCGGGATCGGACGCTGCGCGCAGACACCCGACCGGATGCCTGCTGACACGACCGTCAGCGCCAGAAGGGAGCGCCAGAAGGGGATGCCGCCCCGATCGCTCGGGAACGGCATCCCCTCCGTACGCTCAGGCCTCCGGCCGGTTCGCGCGGAGCACCTCGAGCCGGGCCCGGTACTCGGTCTCGTCGATGTCGCCCTTGGCGAACCGGTCGGCGAGGATCTGCTCCGCGCTGCGGCCCTGCGGCGCCCACGGCGCCTGCCCGCCCGGGGCCGGGTGCCAGGGTGCGCCCCAGAAGCGCCGGCGCCGGACGATGAGCGTGATGAGGAGGGCCACGACGATGAGGAACATCACCGGGCCGATGAAGAAGAACGGCCAGAACGGAGCCCCGCCCCAGACGCCTGCATGTGCGGCGACGGCCGCCGATGTTGCGAGCATGATGCCCTTCCTTCGATCCGATCGGCCGTGTCTCGACCGATGGATCCAGCATCGTCACCCACGTCCTCCGGCGAATCCGCCCGGGGAAGCGATCTGCGATGCTCCCCCGGGAGTACCGCAGAGGGGCTCGGCTACTGCCACCCGGGGGCGACGAGACCGGTCTCGTAGGCGATCACCACGAGATGCACCCGATCGCGGGCCTGCAGCTTCGACAGGATCCGCGACACGTGCGTCTT
>JBASAE010000303.1:0-2663 GCA_049654285.1 Microbacterium sp. | reverse complement strand
GGCATGCTCGGCAGGTGCCCCGACACACGGCCAAGGCCTTCCCCGAGGATCGCGCCCGCCGGGACGCCGAGCTGTCCTGGCAGCGCTCCGCCGTGCCGCCCCGGTTCGACCACTACGTCTACGAGGGCGACTGACGCGGGCGGCACCCCCTGCTCAAGTCGCTTCCTGTCCCGTTGACACGAATTTAGCGGGATGAAGCGCGACTCGGACGGAGGATTTCCGCCTGAGCGGGGCGGAGCATGACCTGAACGAAGGGCGGGAGGCCGAAGAGCGCGAGGGGCCTCAGCGGCGCAGCTCGTCCAGCGCCTTGACGAGGCGGCGGTCGCGGGTGGCATCCTGCTTCGCATCGGCGATCGAGGTGGCGATCTCCTTGCGGCGCGTGTAGCTGAGGGCGTCGAACGCCGCCTTCGCCGCGGGATCGGACGCCAGGGCCTCCTCCAGCACCGGAGGGATCTCGACCGTGCGCTCCGCGACGTCCGGCGCGATGACCGCGTCGAACTCGTCTCCGAGATCGACGCCCAGCGCGGCGCGGGTGGCCTTGCTGAACCCGATCAGGTTCTGCCCGCCCATCCGGGCCAGCCGCAGCCGGGCGCTGCGCTCGCCGATCGTCACGACGATGGGGAACGCCTTCGCCGTGCTCAGAGACGCGACCTGTGCGTCGTCGAGCACGATCGCGCCGGCCGGGCCCATCGGCACGAGAGAGGTGTGCAATCGCAGTTCGGTCATGCGCTCAGCCTATGACCTGACGGATTCCGCAGCCTGTCCGGGCGTCTTCGTCATGAGCGTCGGGCGCTCCGCCCGGACGTGTGCGCTGCGCGCGGACGAACTCCAGGCGTCCGTGCGAAGCGCACATCCGCGCACTTGGCGCCGCGAAGCGTGGGCGGCGAGGCGCCAGTGCGGCGAAGAGCGTGGGTGCGAACAGCACGGGCTGCGAACAGCACGGGCTGTGCGGGGCGTGGCGGTGCGAGGATCAGCCCCGCGGCATCCGCTCGGTGAAATGCGCGGAGATCGCGTCGTTGCGCTCCGTGATGACCCGGATCAGGTGCCGGCGCATCGCGAGCGCGTCGACGGCGCGGCCGAGCATCCCGAACGGCGAGCGGAACTCGATCTCGTCGCGCATCAGCGTCCCGCCCGCGCAGGGCGAGAACCAGTGAGCGTGCTCGAAGAGGGCGAACGGGCCGCGCGTCTGCCGGTCGCGGAAGGAACGCGGTCGGTCGACGTCGGAGACGATCGAGGAGAGCCGGAATCGGATGCCGAAGTGCCGCGCGCTCCAGGTGATCTCGTCGCCGTCATCGAGCATCCCCTGGGTGGGGCCCGCGACGACCCGCTCGGTGCGGCTGCTCTGCGAACGCAGGTGCAGCCCGACATCGAGCGAGAGGTCGAAGACCTCCGCGGGTGTCGCCGGCACGACGCGCTCCAGCGTGAACGAGGACATCAGAGCGGGTCGGGGACGGGCCTCGGATCGGTGAAGTCGCCGGCGTCCTTGCGCATCCGAGCGACGATCGACACGAGGTCGGAGGCGTCCTGCGCCGAGAGCCCCGGATCGGCGAACACCTCGCTGTTCAGGGCATCGGTGGCATCGCCGACCAGTGCACGCCCGGCGTCGGTCAGCGTCAGCAGGGCGGCCCGGCCGTCGTGCGGGTGCGGCTCGCGCAGGGCCAGGCCGTCGCGCACCAGGCGGTCGGCGGTGCTGGACAGGCTGGTCGGATGGACCTGCAGTCGCGCCACCATGCTCGACAGCGGCATCGATCCGGTGCGACTGAACGCCAGCAGACGCAGCACCTCGAAGCGCGCGAAGGTGAGCCGGAAGGGCTTGAGCGCGGCGTCCACCCGGGCCAGCAGCAGCTGCTGCGCACGCATCACCGAGGTGACCACGGCCATGCCGTCCGCGGCGTCGGCCCAGCCGTGCGCGAGCCACTGCCGTCGCGCCTCGGCGAGCGGGTCGATCGGCAGGGGACGGATGGCCATGGAACTACCGTATCGGGCGGGGGCGAGTGACGTGGAAAAAGCCACCTCGCAACCGGCTATGTATACATTGATTGGGCAAGTGGGGCTCAAGGTCTCATGAACACGGGATGATTGGCTACATAGAGGGTGTACCGGTTAGACTCGCCTTGGCGTGAGGAGGCTCGATGAAGATCTACGTCCTGGTGAAGGAAGTGCCCGACACCTACGGCGACCGCAAGCTCGACCTGGAGACGGGGCTCGCCGACCGCGGCGGCGACGTCGTGCTCGACGAGATCACCGAGCGGGCGCTCGAGGTCGCCCTCTCTTACGCCGACAAGAACCCCGGTGCCGAGGTGGTCGCGCTGTCGATGTCGCCCGAGTCGGCCACGGCATCCGTGCGTCGTGCGCTGGCGATCGGCGCGGCATCCGCCGTGCACGTCGTCGACGAGGGGCTGCGCGGCGCAGACCTGACCCTGACCGCCGAGGCGCTCGCCGCGGCGATCCGGCGGGGCGAGCCCGACCTCGTCATCACCGGAAACCTGTCGACCGACGGCTCGGGCGGCGTGATCCCCGCGATGCTCGCCGAGCACCTGGGATACGCGCAGGCGACCGCGCTGAGCGCCGTCGAGATCGCCGAGGGGCAGGTCTCCGGCACCCGCGCGGCGGATGCCGGCAACCAGACCGTCACGGCGACACTGCCGGCCGTCATCTCGATC
>JBASAE010000302.1:0-4483 GCA_049654285.1 Microbacterium sp. | reverse complement strand
GTTGATCACGATGTCGATGCGGCCGAACCGCTCCGCGACCGCCGCGACCGCGGCGTCCACCGAGGCGCGGTCGGAGACGTCTGCGGCGAACGTCGCGAATGCGGCATCCGCCCCCGCGGTGTCCCGGTCGAGCACGGCGATCTGCGCACCCTCCTCATGCAGTCGGCGGGCGATCGCCGCGCCGATCCCGGACGCCCCGCCGGTGACGATCGCCACGAGCCCGTCCACCTGTCCGCTCATCGCGCCGCCTCCCAGGCCACGAACTCCTGGCGCTGGCTTCCGAGGCCCTCGATCTCGATCTCGACCACGTCGCCGGGCTGCAGATACGGGAACCGTCCGGACAGCGCCACGCCCTGCGGGGTGCCGGTGAGGATGAGGTCGCCGGGCTCCAGCGTGACGTACTGCGAGAGGTGGTGCACGATCGTCTCGACGTCGAAGATCATGTCGGAGGTGTTCGAATCCTGGCGGGCCTCGCCGTTCACCCAGCTCTGCAGCCGCAGGTTCCGGTGATCGACCTCGTCGGGCGTGACCAGCCACGGGCCGGTGGGGTTGAACCCGCGAGCGATCTTGCCCTTGGACCACTGTCCGCCCGAGACCTCGAGCTGGAAGGTGCGCTCCGAGACGTCGTTGGCGAGCACGAATCCGGCGACGTGCGCCATCGACTCCTCGGGGGAGTCGAGGTACTCCGCACGCGTGCCGATGACGATGCCGAGCTCGACCTCCCAGTCGGTCTTCGTGCTGCCGCGGGGGATCGTGACCGCGTCGTCGGGACCGACCACGGTGTTCGGGGTCTTCAGGAACAGGATCGGGATGGTGGGCGGCTCCGAACCGGACTCGGCGGCGTGCGCCGCATAGTTCATGCCGATGCAGATCACCGCGCTGGGGCGTGCGATCGGGGCCCCGGCGCGCCGGGATGCGGCGTCCGTGAGCTCCGGCAGGGTTCCGGCGCTGAGCGCCGTCCGCGTGCGGCCGACCGGGTCGTCGGCGAGGAAGTCGCCGTCCACGTCCGATGTCACGGGCCTCAGATCGAACGTGCGATCCTCGTCGACGACGACGGGGATCTCGGCTCCGGGTTCTCCCAGTCGCGCGAACTTCATGGTTCTCCTGTCTCTCCACGGCGCACCAGCGCGCTCGTTGACAGTATAGACATCGGATGTTTACACTCCCAAGTGATCCGGACCGAGACGTCCGGCAGAAGGAGCGCCGTGAGCCGCATCGTCGCGCTGGAGACCAGCGACATCCGCTTCCCGACATCCCTGAGCCTGGACGGCTCGGATGCGATGAACCCCGACCCCGACTACTCGGCGGCGTACGTGATCGTGCGGACGGATGCCGGGGACGCCGGACACGCGTTCGTCTTCACGATCGGCCGCGGCAACGACGTGCAGGTCGCGGCGATCGACGCCCTCGCCGGACACCTCGTGGGCCGCGAGATCGAGCCGCTTCTCGACGACATGGGCGGCACGTTCCGGGAGCTCGTCGGCGACTCGCAGCTGCGCTGGCTCGGCCCCGAGAAGGGCGTCATGCACATGGCGATCGGCGCGGCGATCAACGCGCTGTGGGACATCAAGGCCAAGCGCGCCGGGCTCCCGCTCTGGCTGCTGCTTGCCCGGATGACCCCGGAGGAGCTGGTCGATCTGGTCGACTTCCGCTATCTGACCAACGCCCTCACCCGCGAGGACGCGCAGGAGATCCTCCGCGCCGCGGTCCCCGGCCGTGCGGAGCGCGAGGCTGCGCTGCGGGCATCCGGTTACCCGGGCTACACCACCAGCCCCGGCTGGCTGGGATACTCCGACGAGAAGCTGGAGCGGCTGGCCCGCGAGGCGATGGCCGACGGCTTCACCCAGATCAAGCTCAAGGTCGGCGCGGACCTGCAGGACGACATCCGCCGGTTCCGGAAGGCGCGTGAGGTGTGCGGACCCGACTTCCCGATCGCGATCGACGCGAACCAGCGCTGGGAGGTGTCCGAGGCGATCGAATGGGTGAACGCGCTCGCCGAGTTCCGCCCCGCCTGGATCGAGGAGCCCACCAGCCCCGACGACATCCTCGGCCACGCCGAGATCGCCCGCGGCGTGGCTCCCATCCGGGTCGCGACCGGCGAGCATGCCCAGAACCGGATGATCTTCAAGCAGCTGCTGCAGGCGCGGGCGATCGAGGTGATGCAGATCGACGCGGTGCGCGTCGCGGGGGTGAACGAGAACATCGCCAACCTGCTGCTGGCCGCGAAGTTCGGCGTGCCGGTGTGTCCGCACGCCGGCGGCGTGGGGCTGTGCGAGGCCGTGCAGCATCTGTCGATGTTCGACTTCGTGGCCGTCTCGGGCTCGCGCGAGGGCCGGATGATCGAGTACGTGGACCACCTGCACGAGCACTTCACGGTGCCGACCGACATTCGCGGCGGCTCCTACATGCCCCCGACCGCGCCGGGCGCCGGCATGGAGATGAGGCCCGAGAGCATCGCCGCGTACACCTGGAGGGGACGCCATGTCGGCGACTGACCCGTCGTCCTCCGCGTCCCCCGTGGCGGCGACCCGTCCCGCCGCGATCCCCCGCCTGGGGTACGGCGCCGCCAACGTCGGCAACCTGTTCCGCGCGCTGAGCGACGACGAGGCCTGGTCGGTGCTGGAGGCGGCCTGGGATGCCGGCATCCGGTACTACGACACCGCGCCGCACTACGGCCTGGGCCTGTCCGAGCGGCGGCTGGGCGCGTTCCTGCGCACCAAGCCTCGGGAGCAGTTCGTGCTGTCGACCAAGGTCGGACGGCTGCTGCGGCCGAACCCCCGCGCCTCGGGCCTCGACACCGCGAACGACTTCTTCGTCCCGGACGACCTGATGCGGGTGTGGGACTTCAGCGAGGCGGGCATCCGCGCCAGCCTGGACGAGTCGCGCGACCGGCTCGGCATCGAGCGCATCGACGTGCTGTACCTGCACGACCCCGAGCGGCACGACCTCGACCGGGCCGTGGCCTCGGCGTTCCCCGCGTTGCAGGCGCTGCGCGCCGAGGGGCAGGTGGCAGCGGTGGGCGTCGGCTCCATGGTGTCCGAGTCGCTCGCCCGCTCGGTGCGCGAGGCCGACCTCGACCTCATCATGGTGGCCGGCCGGTACACGCTGCTCGAGCAGCCCGCGGCGGCCGACGTGCTCCCGGCCTGCGCGGAGACGGGGACGGGGATCGTCGCGGCCTCCGTGTTCAACTCGGGGCTGCTCGCCTCCGACGAGCCGCGGCGCGACGGGCGCTACGAGTACGGGCGGCTGCCCGATGCGCTCTGGGGCCGGCTGCTGCGGATCGCCGAGGTCTGCCGTTCGCACGATGTGCCGCTGCCCGCCGCCGCGATCCAGTTCCCGCTGCGGGCGGCTGCGGTGCGCTCGGTCGTGGTCGGTGGCAGCCGCCCCGCGCAGCTCGCGCGGAACGCGGAGTACGCTGCTCTGGACATCCCCGCCGCACTGTGGGCGGAGCTCGCCGGCGCGGGGCTGATCCCGGGCTGAGCGTGTGAAAGAAGGAGGACCGGATGCTGGAAGGGATCGACCCCCTGCTCACCGGCGAGGTGCTGCTGCATCTGGACCGGATGGGACACGGCGACGCGGTCGTCGTCGCCGACGCGCACTTCCCGGCCTGGGCGCTTGGGGAGCGGGTCGTCGACCTGCCGGGCACGACCACCCCCGAGGTCGTCGCCGCGATCCGCTCGGTGCTGCCGCTCGACGACGCGCCCGGCATGGATCTCATGGAGTCCGCGGACGCGTCCGTCCTCGACGTGCAGCACGAGCTGATCGCCGCTGCGGGCACGATGCTCGACACCACCCGGTTCGTCGAGCGGTTCGCCTACTACGACGTCGCCCGGGGCGCCTATCTCATGGTGCGCACCGGCGAGACCCGCACCTACGGCAACGCGCTGCTGCGCAAGGGCGTGGTCGGGCATCCCGCGGTCGGCTCCCGGACGCCCGAGCGTCGTCCTTCGTGAGCGGCCCTGCATCCCCGGCTCGACAGCGCGCCGGACTCGGCCTCGTCGTCGCGCTCGGCGCGGCGTTCTCCTTCGGCATGTCCGGGGCGTGGGCGCGCGGGCTCATCGACGCCGGCTGGACGCCCGGAGCCGCGGTCACGGTGCGGATCTGGGTGGGCGCGCTCATCCTCCTCATCCCGACCCTGATCTCTCTGCGCGGGCGGTGGAGGGCGGTGCGACGCAACGCCGGGATGATCGTCGCCTACGGCCTGCTCGCCGTCACCGCCACCCAGCTCTGCTACTTCCAAGCGGTCGCGGTGATGGACGTCGGCATCGCCCTGCTCATCGAGTACACGGCGCCGATCGCCGTCGTGCTCTGGCTCTGGATGCGGCGGGGCGAACGGCCGGGGGTCCGCAGCGTCATCGGCGCGGTCATCGCCTTCGTGGGGCTCGTGCTCATGCTCGACATCGTCACCGGCGCCCGCGTCGACGCCGCCGGCATCCTCTGGGCGCTCGGCGCGATGGTCGGCGCCGCGGCGTACTTCCTGCTG
>JBASAE010000301.1:0-2720 GCA_049654285.1 Microbacterium sp. | reverse complement strand
CTCCAGCACGGCTCCGCCCTTGACGATCACACCCTCCTTGGCGGTGCGGGAGAGCCCGCCGAGAAAGGCCACGGGAGCTGCGATCAGCAGCGGGCAGGGCGTCGCGAGGACCAGGACCTCGGCGAATCGGGAGGCCTCGCCGGAGACCGCCCAGGCGATGCCCGCGATCAGGAGCGACACCGCGGTGAACGGCACCGCGAACCGGTCGGCCAGACGCACCGTCGGGGCCTTGCTGCGCTGCGCCTCGTCGACGAGGGCCACGATCTGCTGATACTGGCTGTCGGCGCTGCGCCGCAGGGCGCGCAGCCGCACGGCGGCGGATCCGTTCACCGAGCCGGACAGCACCTCCTCGCCGGCGCTGCGGGTCACGGGCACGCTCTCGCCGGTCAGTGACGACTCGTCGAAGCTCGCCTCGGCGCCGAGCAGCACGCCGTCGACCGGCACGATCTCGGCGGGCCGCACCAGCAGGGTCATCCCCGGTTCGACCTGATCGACGGGGATGTCGCGGTCGCCGGCCTCCGAGAGCACGTGCGCGCTCTGCGGGGACCGGTCCAGCAGCGCGGTGAGATCGCGGGCGGCACGACGCTGCGCGTAGTCCTCGAGCGCCTCGCCGCCGGTGAGCATCAGCACGATCACGAGGGAGGCGATGTACTCGCCGACGGCGAGGGTCGCGATCATCGCGACGAGCGCGAGGATGTCGAGGCCGTAGTGTCCGCGCAGGATGTCGCGCAGCATCCCCCACGCCGTCCAGGCGATCACGGCGAGCACCGCCGCGGTCGCCAGCCAGCGGGCGGGACCGGGGAGCCCGGCGAGGGAGAGCACCAGCACGAGGACGGCGACCAGCACGGCCCCGGTGAGGATCGGGTACCGGCGGACGAGGCGGAGGGGGCGCATGCCTCCATGCTGTCCCAGAACTCCGGCATCCGGCAGGCTTGACAGCCGTTGCTTTCTTCAAGAAAGTAGTGGGATGCCGCTCCGCTCCGACTGGTCCTCGGCGACCTGCCCCGTCGCCCATGCCGCCGACGTGCTCGCCGATCCCTGGGTGCTGTTGATCCTGCGCGAGCTGTTCTCGGGGCGCAGCCGCTTCGACGAGTTGCGCACCGCGACCGGGGCCGCCGACTCGGTGCTGGCCCGGCGCCTGCGCACGATGTCCGATGCGGGACTGATCACTCGCGGTGATGGTTACGCACTGACGGACGCCGGTCGCGAGACGCTCCCGATCCTGCACGCCTATGCCCGCTTCACCGCCGCCGTCGAGCCCGACGGCCCCTGGGGCCTCACCGTCACCTGCGCCCGATGCGGCACGATCGCCGCGTCCGCCGACTGGTGCGTCGAGTGCGCCGCGCCGCTCGACGCCGACAGCACGCGCTGGTCCCGGCGCAGTATGGGCGGCGAGCCGTTTCCCCTGACCAGGGCGTCGCAGAGGGGCGACGAGGCGTGAGCGAGGAGCGGACCCCCTCGAGTCGGCCCGCCACGCGCCGGTCACGTCGCATCCACCCCGCCTGGCTCGTCGCCGGGACAGGGCTCGTCGCGCTGATCGGCGCGGCAGGCTTCCGCGCCGCGCCCGGGGTGCTGATGATGCCGCTGCACGAGGAGTTCGGCTGGTCGATGACCGAGATCTCGGTCGCGGTCACCGTCAACCTCCTCCTGTACGGCCTGGTGTCGCCGTTCGCCGCCGCCCTCATGCAGCGCTTCGGCATCCGCCGGGTCACCGTCGCCGCGCTGCTGCTGATCGGGGCGGGATCGGCTCTGACGGTGCTGGCCTCGACCCCGGAGCAGCTGATCCTCACCTGGGGTCTGCTGATCGGAGCGGGTACCGGGTCGATGGCCCTGGTCTTCGCCGCGACGATCACCGACACCTGGTTCGTCACCCGGCGCGGGCTCGTCTCGGGTGTGCTCACCGCCGGCAGCGCGGCCGGACAGCTCGTGTTCCTGCCGGTGATCGCACTGGCATCCGACACGGTCGGGTGGCGGGTCGCCTCGCTGATCATCGCGGGCGGCGCGCTCGCGGTCATCCCGATCGTGCTGCTGTTCCTGCGGAACCGGCCAGAGGACCTCGGGGTCGGCAGATACGGCGAGGACGCCTCGGCGCCGATGCATCCCCTGCCGCGGACCGGTGCGGCACGCCTCGCACTGACCACCCTGCGCGACGCCGCCCGCACCCGCACGTTCTGGGCGCTGACCGTCGGGTTCGCCATCTGCGGAGCGACGACCAATGGCCTGATCGGCACGCATTTCATCCCCAGCGCGCACGACCACGGGATGCCGACGACGACCGCCGCGGGCCTCCTCGCCGTGGTCGGGGTCTTCGACATCGCCGGCACCGTGCTGTCGGGCTGGCTCACCGACCGGGTGAATCCCCGCATCCTGCTCGGCGCATACTACGGACTGCGCGGCGTGAGCCTGCTCTTCCTGCCCGCCCTGCTGTCGGCCGAGGTGCGACCGAGCATCGTCGTGTTCATCGTGATCTACGGGCTGGACTGGGTCGCGACCGTGCCTCCGACGATCGCACTGTGCCGCGAGACGTTCGGCGAGCGCGGGCCGCTGGTGTTCGGCTGGGTGTTCGCTGGTCACCAGATCGGCGCGGCGTGCGCGGCGGTGCTGGCGGGGATCGTGCGCGACGCGACCGGGCAGTACACGGTGGCCTGGTTCGCGGCGGCCGGGCTGTGCGCGGTCGCCGCCCTCGTCTCGGTCAGCATCCGGCGCCGAGCCGTGGTGCC
>JBASAE010000300.1:0-2372 GCA_049654285.1 Microbacterium sp. | reverse complement strand
GATCGCCTGCGGGTGCACGACCACCTCGATGTCGACGTAGGCGACAGCGAACCGCAGGTGCGCCTCGATGACCTCGAGCCCCATGTTGACCAGGGTGGCGGAGTTGGTGGTGACCATCCGCCCCATGTCCCAGGTGGGGTGCGCAAGGGCCTGCTCCGGCGTGACGTCAGCGAGGTCGGCCCGCGCACGCCCACGGAACGGGCCTCCGGAGGCCGTGACCACGAGTCTGCGCACCTCACCGCGGTCACCCGCGCGAAGCGCCTGCGCGATCGCCGAGTGCTCGGAGTCCACCGGGACGATCTGCCCCGGCTGCGCGGCGGCGAGCACCAGCTCACCGCCGACGATCAACGACTCCTTGTTCGCAAGGGCAAGGGTGGTCCCCGCCTTCAGGGTGGCGAGCGTCGCACCGAGGCCGATGGATCCGGTGATCGCATTCAGCACGACATCGGCCTCGACATCACGGACCAGCTGCTCCGCCTCGGTGGCCCCGAGCGCGGTGTGCTCGACGCGGAACAGCTCCGCCTGCTCGGCGAGCTGTTCTCGGTTCGTCCCGGCGGCCAGGCCGACGAGCTCGAACCGGCGCGGATTCGCGCGGATCACCTCCAGCGCCTGGGTGCCGATGGAGCCGGTGGAGCCGAGGACGATGACACGACGCATGCCGCCAGCCTATTCCGTCTCGCGGATCGGCTCTTCCTCCGGGATCCGGATCATCCTGCCGTCATCAGCGGGGTTGTGGCGAGGATGTCGATCACGAACACGAGGGTGGAGTTCGCCGGGATCGCCCCGTTGTCCTTGTCGCCGTAACCGTCCGCGGGCGGGATCTCGACGAGGACCTGGGAACCGACCTGCTGTCCTTCGAGGGCCTTGGTGAACCCGGGGACGACGCGAGAGGTCAGGAACTGGGTCGGCGCCGCGCCTCGGCTCCAGCTGGAGTCGAACTCCTTGCCGTCGGCCCACGTGACGCCGAGGTACTGCACGGTGACGAGGTCACCGGCGCCGACCGTCGCGCCGTCGCCCTTCTTCAGCAGGCCGATCGTGGTCTCGGCGGGCGGGTCGGTCTGGGGGACGGTGATCGTGGGGACACCGTCCTTGTCGAGCTTCACGGTCGCCATGCCGGCCGGCGGCTCGACGTCCGAACCGGTCGCGGTGGTGGGCAGTCCGGCAATGGTCTGCAGGTAGATCACGACCGGGCTCTGGTCGCCCGCGCCGGGCAGCACGAGCACCGCCTCCGAGCCGAGCGGCATGCACTCGGCGGCCGCGATGAAGATCGGCGACTGCGTGGAGTCGAAGATCTCCTGCTGCTGGGCGTTGGCCGGGTCCAGCAGCACCGGCAGCGCGCCGTCCGGCCCCCGCTCCGACGTCTCCAGGACCTTGTTGGTCGAGGCGTCGACGATCTGGTAGCGGATCGAGATGAGATCGCCCGCCGCGACGTCCTTCCCCTCGCCCTTCTTCAGCACCGTCCGCTCGATGTTCTCCATCTTGGTGCCGGCGGGGACGGTGATCTTGGCGTCGAGGCCGGAGCCCTCCACCTGCACCGCATCGGAGCCGGCGCCGGGCTTCGCGTCGACGAGACAGTTCCCCGACTCGGCGGACGACGTCGGTTCGGGGGTCTTCTCGGCGTCCGGCGAGCCGGTGCAGCCGGTCAGGATCAGGGTCGCGGCGGCGACGGTGGACAGCAGGGCGAGCGGGCGCAGGCGCACTATGGGCTCCGGATCGTTGACGACGGGTCTGACGGGAAGTCTCCATCCTGCCGCACTCCGCTTTGCCGCGGCTGTACGACGACTGCATTCCGCCTTCGGCATGAACGCTTCGATACCCTTTCCGAATGAGTTCTGAGCACCCGGAGTCATCCGATCCTTCCGGCTCGGAGCACAGCACCCCGCGGCACGCCGGCTTCACCTACGCGCTCGGACGCCGACTCATCAGCCCGCTGGCGAGGATGATCTACCGTCCTCGGGTCGAGGGACGCGAGAACGTGCCCAAGACCGGACCGGTGATCTTCGCCAGCAACCACCTGTCGTTCATCGACTCGATCGCGATCCCCGTCGCCGCTCCCCGCCCCGTGCATTTCCTCGCCAAATCGAGCTATTTCGAGGGCACCGGGCTGAGCGGGGCGCTGAGCCGCACCTTCTTCGAGTCGATCGGCGCGATCCCGGTGCGGCGCGGCGCAGGCCAGGCCGCCCTGGACGCCCTCGACCAGCAGCGCCAGCTGCTCGACGAGGGCCTGGCCGTCGCTCTGTACCCCGAGGGCACCCGGTCGACCGACGGACGCCTCTACAAGGGACGCACCGGGGTGGCCTTCCTCGCCCTGCAGACCGGGGCGCCGGTCGTGCCGGTCGGCCTGATCGGCACCGATCGGGTGATGCCGCGGG
>JBASAE010000299.1:0-3102 GCA_049654285.1 Microbacterium sp. | reverse complement strand
GGCCTACTCCGGCAAGGAGTGGATCGACAAGGAGCGCGCCCGGTTCCGCAAGGCCGTCGAGGACGCCGAGAGGGGGCAGGGGTCATGACCGCCGCGATCGACGTGCGCGGCATCCGGAAGTCCTTCGGGGGCGTCGAGGTGCTCCGCGGCGTCGACTTCGAGGTCGGGCGGGGCAGCATCTTCGCCCTCCTCGGCTCGAACGGCGCCGGGAAGACGACGCTCGTGCGCATCCTCTCGACCCTGCTGAAGGCGGATGCCGGGTCCGCGAGCGTGTACGGCCACGACGTCGCCTCCGCGGCATCCGACGTGCGCGAGTCGATCAGCCTCACCGGGCAGTTCGCCGCGGTCGACGAGGTGCTCACCGGACGGGAGAACCTCGTGCTCGTCGCGCGGCTGCGGCACCGGAGGGATCCCGGCCGCATCGCGGACGACCTGCTCGCCCGGTTCGGACTCGCGGATGCCGGCGGGCGCCGAGCAGGCACCTACTCGGGCGGCATGCGCCGCCGGCTCGACATCGCGATGAGCCTGATCGGCGACCCGCCGGTCGTGTTCCTCGACGAGCCGACCACCGGACTCGACCCGCAGGCCCGGATCGAGGTCTGGCAGACCGTCAGGGCGCTGGCCGAGAACGGCACCACGGTGCTGCTCACGACGCAGTACCTCGACGAGGCCGAGCAGCTGGCCGACCGGATCGCGATCCTGCATCAGGGCACGATCATCCAGAACGGCACGCTCGCCGAGCTCAAGGGACTGCTGCCGCAGGCGACCGTGGAGTACGTCGAGAAGCAGCCCACCCTCGAAGAGGTCTTCCTCGCCCTGGTCGGCCCCGCAGCCGAGGCCCCCGCAGAAGGGAAAGCATCATGACCGCTCACGTCCTCGGCGACACCGGTGTGCTCACCGGGCGCTCGCTGCGTCACATCCTGCGCAGTCCCGACACGATCATCACCACCGCGGTGACCCCGATCGCGCTCATGCTGCTGTTCGTCTACGTCCTCGGTGGCGCGATCCACACCGGATCGAGCGGGTCGTACATCGACTACATGCTGCCCGGCATCCTGCTGATCACGATCGCGTCCGGGATCGCGTACACCGCGTACCGGCTGTTCCTCGACCTGCAGGGCGGGATCTTCGAGCGGTTCCAGTCCATGCCGATCGCCCGTTCGAGCGTGCTCTGGGCGCATGTGCTGACGTCCCTGGTGGCGAACCTCGTGTCGATCGCGATCGTCATCGGCGTCGCGCTGATCATGGGCTTCCGCACCGGGGCTTCCGTCGGGGCCTGGCTCGCCGTGGCGGGCGTCCTCATCCTGTTCACGCTGGCCTTGACCTGGCTGGCCGTGATCGCGGGCCTGTCGGCGAAGACGGTCGACGGGGCGAGCGCGTTCAGCTACCCGCTGATCTTCCTGCCGTTCATCAGCTCGGCGTTCGTGCCGACCTCGTCTATGCCGGGCCCGGTCGCCTGGTTCGCCGAGAACCAGCCGGTCACCTCGATCGTCGACACGATCCGCGCGCTGTTCGCCGGGCAGCCGGTGGGCGGCGACATCTGGGTCGCCCTGGCGTGGTTGCTCGGCATCCTGCTGCTCGCCTACGGCTTCGCGATGCTGGTCTACCGCCGCCGGTTCCGCTGAGGGGCCTCTCCCCTCGCCGGTCGGCGGGCGAGCGGTCTTCGACAGTACCCCTTCGCTGCGCGTCTGGGGGACTGGTTCCTCCACCCCCCTCTGACGCGCTTCCTCGGCCGACCGATGGGGCGGGACGGTCATCCGCTCCGCCCCATCGGCTCTGTTCAGCGGGGAGCCGTCGGCGTACGCTGAGCCGCAGGCGGACATGTCGGCCGCCGACTCGGACGAGGAAGGCGAGCACGAGATGGACGCGATGATGATGGACGCGATGTCCGCGGACATGAAGGCGATGCCCGGCATGGAGATGATGGACATGGCGGTCATGCAGGCGTGCATGGACGCCTGTTCGGCGTGCGAGCAGGCCTGCACGGTGTGCTCGATGCAGCTGATGGACTGCGCGCCGGCGTGCATGAACTGCGCCGACATGTGCCACACGATGATGCGGTCGATGCTGCGGATGCAGGGGATGACCCCGGCCGTGATGATGGCGATGCTCGACGCCTGCATGGCGATATGCCAGCAGACGATGGACGAGTGCATGGAGCATGCCGAGCACAGCGACGTGTGCCGGATGTGCGCTCAGGCCTGCAAGGCGTGCATGGATGCCTGCGCCGCGATGCGCGACTCGATGATGAAGACCGCCTGACCGGGGCGGATCCGGTCGGGCGGCGCACCTCAGACAGGTGCGACGTTGTACCGTGCGCGACCGACCGCCAGCACGCCGTGATCCCGATGCAGGGCGACCGGCGAGCCCGGCGCCGCCTCGAGGGCGGCGCCTCCGGCGTTCCAGACGAATCGCACATCACCGTCGAGCGTGCGCAGCGCGATGAGCCCGGTCGAGACGTCGGCGGTTTCGACGAAGGCGTCGAGCCATCCGAGCGGGGTGGCAGACGCCATCCGTGCCTGGATCAGGTGCAGTGCGTGACCCGGCGCGAACGAGGAGCAGGCGCCGCCGTGGTCGCACATGCACGCCGCACGCTCACGCACCTCGACGGGCGAAAGGCGGGTCGGCCGGCTGCTCACGGTGCGTGCTCCTCACGATCGGATGCCTCGAGGCTACGACGGCGCCGCTACGTGCGCGATCCGCGCCGAAACGCAGCGCAACAATCGTGGGAGGCGAGCCTCAGATCGAGGTGACCAGGAGGACGCAGGGGCCGATCAGCACGAGCCAGGCCGCCGCCGAGACGATCAGCATGCCCGCTCCGAGCCGACGGTGCTGCGCGCTGAACATCGTGAGCACCGAGGCGATCAGGATGAGGATGAACGGCCAGATCCAGCTGAGCACCGTCGCGCCGCCGGACGCCAGGTTCATGGCGACGATCATCACGAGGACGCCGAGCACGTGCAGACCGCATCCGATGCCGACGCCCGCCCACGTGCCCGGACCCTTCTGGGGAAGCGGCGGGAGCGGGACGCCGTCCGGATCATGGCTCAGGGGTTCATCGGGCATGGATCTCCGATCAGTAGCCGCCGAACAGGCCGAAGC
>JBASAE010000298.1:0-1767 GCA_049654285.1 Microbacterium sp. | reverse complement strand
GTCCTGCTGCGGGGAGGGTGCCGTGCACCCGCCCAGCAGCAGGACGGCCGCCACCGGGAGCACAGCGACGGCCCGTCGCATCAGCGCAGCCGCAGCGCGTCGGTCACGACGCCGAACAGTGCGGTGTTGTCGACCGTGCCCTGCAGCTTCTCGGAGCCCGAGCCGTAGGCGTACACCGGCACGTCGGCCCCGGTGTGGTTTCCCGAGAGGTACGTGAGCCACAGGCTCGCCTCGGGGGTGCCGTCCTGCACCCCCGAAGGGTCGTCCGCGGTGCGGAACGTCGCCGGAGCGAAGTTGTGCGGGTCGGTGGAGCCGGCGCCGTTCACGATCCCGGTCGAGCGTGAGGCGTCCTTCGTGTTGCCGTCGGGGCGGGAGGGCGTGGAGTTGTTCGCCGTGTTGCCGCCGTCGACGTTCACCGGCGGGTTCGCGGCCTCGGCGTTCGTGAACGATCCCTGCTCGATGATGTTGAACCCGGCGCACTCGTGGTCGGCGGTCACGATCACGAGGGTGTGGCCGTCCTTCTTGGCGAAGTCGAGCGCGACCTTGACGGCGTCGTCGAACGCCTTGATCTCCTCCAGGGTCTGCGCCGCGTCGTTCGCGTGCGACCGCTTGTCGATCAGGGCGCCCTCGACCTGCAGGTAGAAGCCGTTGCCCTTCGCGCCCTTGCCGTCCAGCAGCGAGATCGCCTTGCCGGTCATCTCCGCCAGCGTCGGCTCGGCGGCCTGCACCGAGGAGGGGTCGTCCTGCTTCGCCTTCTCGATGGTGAGGTTCCCGCGGTTGAACAGCCCGAAGACTTTGTCGCCCTGCGCTGCGACGAGATCGTCGCGGGTCGCGACGGTCTGCGATGCCGGCGAGCTCAGGACGGTGTACCCCTGGTCGCGCAGCGCCTTCTCGTCGGCGGCGTCGAAGCGGCTGAGTCCGCCGCCCAGGATGACGTCGGCGGTGCCGTTGCGCGCGATCTGCTTCGCGATCGGGACGACCCGCAGGTCGTCCATGGCCAGCTCGGAGCCGGTGATCGCGGTGTCCTGGCAGGCCTTTGCCGAGTACTCCGGCCCCTGGCAGCCCCGGGCCAGGGCGTGGCTCATCTGCCCCGCCGGCGTCGCGTCGGTGATCTCCGCGGTGCTGACGTTGCCGGTGCGGTAGCCGGCCTGCTTCGCCAGCTCCATCACGGTCGGGGCGATGCGCCCCTTCGCGTCGACGCCGAGGGCGGCGTTGTACGTCTTCACGCCCGACGACCACGCGGTCGCCGCCGAGGCCGAGTCGGTGACGTAGTTGGGCAGGAAGTCGGACTCCCCCGGCTGCCCCGAGTTCTTCTGCACGGCGTAGGTGGAGACGTAGCCCTGGGCGGGCATGGTCTCCATGTTCAGCCGGCCGTCGGCGCCGTAGAACCGCTCACGCCCGGCGGTGACATGGGTGCGCCCCATGCCGTCGCCGAGCAGGTAGATGACGTTCTTGACGCGTCCGTCGTTGCCGCTCTTGGGCGCGGCGGACGCGGGGGCCGCGGCCGCGCCGACCAGCGACGCGGCGACGATCGCGACGATCGCACCCGCCGAGGCGAGGGCGGGAATCGTGCGCTTCATGGGTGTTCTCCTCCGAGGTGGGCCAGCGGTGCCGGGCGGCACCATCCGTGAGGCTAGGGATGCGAGGAGAGCACCCCGCGAACGTCGGATGACGTCCGGGTGAACTCGTCCCGCGGACGTAACCTGCCCCCGGAACGCTCCGGCACCCGGGAGAATGGAGCCATGGACTGGCAGACCACCTTGGCGG
>JBASAE010000297.1:0-2632 GCA_049654285.1 Microbacterium sp. | reverse complement strand
CGCCGCCCGGCTCCTGCCGCTCGCGGAGGAGATCGGGATCGGCCCGGTGACGGGCAGCTGCCCGCCCGCCGCGTGGTACTCGGCCGCAGCGGCGGCACCGAGCACGCTGGTCAGCACGGCCAACGGAAGCCGATCCGCGATGCCCACGGCCTCCCCGGCGATCTCGCGGCAGCGCCCACAGAGGTTCAGATGCCGTTGCCGGCGCTCCTGCGCCCGCTCACCGAGACGTGCGCCCGGCCCGTATCCGAGTCGTTCGAGGAACCAGCGGCACGAGGCGGCGAGGGCGTCCCCGCTGTGCGATCGCACCCAGGCCGCCTGCAGCGCCGCGCGCGCATCGATCGATCGCTCGGAGGACTCGCCGACGGTGACGCCGAGGAGAGCCGCCGCATGCGATGCCCGCAGCTGCTCGACGTCGGCGTACCAGAGCGCCTCGCGCTCATCCGCCGAGAGCGCACCGAACACCGAGGCGATGTCGCCCGGGTCCGCCGACCGCGGCGGTTCGAGCACGGTGCGACCCTGGACATCCGATGCCTGCCGGATGTACGCGAGGAACGCGGCGCGGAAGGCTCCGTCGGGCAGATCGCCGCGCAGGACCGCCTCGGTGGCCCGGGCGACGCCGTCCTCGAGCACCGTCTCGGCGGCGTCCTCGCCCGCGAGCGCCACCGCGGCGATCCGCCCGGACGCGAGGTGCTGTCCGATCAGCTCGTCGAGTGCCGAGCGATCGCCCGAACGGGCCGCTCCGATCAGCGCCCGGTCCCCGCCGGGCACGCTCAGCGCACCACTGGTACTCATTCTTCCCCCCAAAGAACACGGCCCCACGTCTCCCCAGACAGACGGACCACGCCTGGGCCTCGACGCTAGCACGGCCCCTCACCGGCCTGAGCGGAGGACGGGGATTTGACCCCCGACGGACGGGAAATGACCCCCGACCGAGGGCCGGCGTCTTCCGGCGGGCGCCCGTCTCAGAGCTTGCGCAGCTGCACGCTCTCGACCGCGTGGTCGGCGCCCTTGCGCAGCACGAGCGTCGCCCGATGGCGGGTGGGCAGCACGTTCTCGATCAGGTTGGGCATGTTGATGTCGCGCCAGTAGCCGAGCGCCGTGGTGACGGCCTCCTCGTCGGTCAGCTGCGCGAACACGTTGAAGTACGACGACGGGTTGGCGAACGCGCCCTGCCGGAGGGCGAGGAAGCGGTCGATGTACCAGCGTTCGATGTGGTCGGCGTCGGCGTCGACGTAGACCGAGAAGTCGAAGAGATCGCTGACCGCGACGTCGTTCGGAGCGGGCGGCGGCTGCAGCACGTTCAGCCCCTCGACGATCACGACGTCGGGACGGCGCACGACCACCGTGGCGTCCGGAACGATGTCGTACCGCATGTGCGAGTAGAACGGCGCGCGGACCTCGGGGGCGCCGCTCTTGACCTCGGTGAGGAACGACAGCAGAGCGCGCCGGTCGTACGACTCGGGGAACCCCTTGCGATCCATCAGACCCCGGCGCTCCAGCTCCGCGTTCGGATAGAGGAAGCCGTCGGTCGTGACGAGCTCGACCCGGGGCGTGCCGGGCCAGCGGCTCATCAGCTCGCGCAGCAGACGGGCGATCGTCGACTTGCCGACCGCGACCGAGCCGGCGACGCCCACCACGAAGGGCGTGGTCGAGTCATCCTCCCGGAGGAACTCGCTGGTCGCGACGCCGAGCTGCTTCGTGGACTCGGCGTACAGGCTGAGCAGCCGGCTGAGCGGCAGGTACACCTCGCGCACCTCGCCCTGGTCGAGCCGGTCGCCGATGCCGCGCAGCTCGACCACCTCGGTCTCGGTGAGGGGCTGGGCGATCCCCGCGGCGAGCCGCGCCCACTCCGCGCGGCCGATCTCACGATACGGCGACAGCGGCAGGGTCGGATCGGTCACGGGAACATCGTATCCGCCTCCTCATAGAGTGGATGCATGGACGGATCGCATCGGGACGCCGGAGCGCCGCTGACGCGGCGCGAACTGCGCAGGCTTCGCGAACAGCAGGGCGTCGACGACGGAGAGGCGGATTCCCCGACGGCGGGACCGGCATCGGCGCCCGCGTCGGCTTCTCCCGAGCCTGCCGCCCGCGAACCGGAGGCGTCGCCGCAGATCGCACCTCCGATGCCCACGCGCCCCGAGCCGACGGCCTCCCCCGCCGTGTCGGCCCGCACCACGAACGCCTCGCCGTCCTCGCGCTTCGACTCCGCGGTCGCCGCGATGTTCACCTCCTCGGCGGAAGGACAGCCGGACGCCGAGGCGTCCGTATCGAGCGTCCCGACGATCCTCACGGTCTGCACCGGCAACATCTGTCGCTCTCCGCTCGCCGAGACCCTGCTGCACACCAGGCTCGCCCCGCGGGGCGTCCGAGTGCACAGCGCGGGCACACACGGCCTGGCCGGGCATCCCATGACCGAGCCCGCGCAGCAGATCGCCCTCACCCGCGGGGGCGACGCCGGGTACGCGGCCGCCCACACCGCTCGCGTGCTGCGCGAGGACCTGCTCGACGACGCCGATCTCGTGTTGACGATGACCGCGGAGCACAGCTCGTTCGCGATGCAGCTCATGCCCCGGCGCATGCGACGCATCTTCCGGGTGCGCGAGTTCGCCCGTCTCGCACGGACCCTGAG
>JBASAE010000296.1:0-6106 GCA_049654285.1 Microbacterium sp. | reverse complement strand
TCTGAGGGGTGGTGGGTCCGGTTGCGGCTTCCCCGGGTTGATGTGTGCGGTGGTCGGCGTGGTGGTCCGGCGCGGTCCCGCGGTCCGTGGGGGCCGAACGCGGGTCTGAGAGGTGATGGGTCCGGTTGCGGCTCCCCCGCGGTGGATGGGTGTGGCGGTCGGCGGGGCGGTCCGGCGTGGCCCGTGGGAGTCGAACGCGGGTCCGAGAGGCGGTGAGCCCGACTTCGGCTCCCATGGCGATGGGCGGCGATGTCCGTGGGAGACGAACGCGGGTCCGAGAGGCGGTGCACCCGACTTCGGCTCCCAGGGGGCAAAGATAAGGAGGAGTGGAGCCGGGACACGGGGTGCGCGTGCCGGACGATCGTTCGGATCCGGCGGACGCGCGGTCGGGCGGGGGAAGCGCCATCCGGCCAGGCTGGAAGCATGACCACGACAGCGCCGATCCCACAGCTCGCCCCCGCCGCCGCCCCGATGCGATACGGGGCGCTGCTCATGCTGACGGCGATGAGCTTCCTGCTCGTGACCGCGGAGTTCCTGCCCGGCGGGGTGCTCACCGAGATCGCTGCCGACCTCGGTGTGACCGCCGGCCAGGCCGGTCAGATGGTGACGGTCACCGCCCTCGCCGGCGTGGTCGTCGCCCCGACCATCGGCCTGATGCTGCCGAGGCTCGACCGCCGAGCACTGCTCGTGGCGATGGCGGCGCTGGCGACCCTGTCGAACGCGCTCGTCGCGGTCGCGCCGAGCCTCCCGCTGCTGCTCGCCGGCCGAGTGCTGCTGGGAGCGGCCCTCTCAGGGTTCTGGGCGATGTCGATCACGGTCGCCGCACGCATCGCCGGACCGGAACGGCTCGGTCGGGCGGTGATGTTCACGTCGGCCGGCACCTCGCTCGCGACCGTCGCCGGGGTGCCGCTCGGGGTGATGCTCAGCGAGCTCGCCGGCTGGCGGGCGGTGTTCTGGTTCGCCGCGGTCACCACGGTGCTGCTGGCCGTCTCGCTCCGCCTGCTGCTGCCGCCGGTGCCCGCCGAGAGCTCGGCATCGCTGAAGACGCTGGTGGGGGCGCTGCGGCTCCCCGGCATCGGCCTCGGCGTCGTGGGGCACGTGCTGGTGGTGCTCGGGCACTTCCTGGCGTTCACGTACATCCGCATCGCGCTGGAGCGCGTGCAGGACGCCGGGACGCGCATCGATGCGGGGGCGATCATCGTGCTGCTCGCGGCGTTCGGGCTGGGCGGCTTCGTCGGCAACCTGCTGATCGGCATGATCGTCGACCGCCGCTATCGGGTGCTGGCGGTCATCACTCCCCTGGCGATCGCGGTGACCGTGCTGACGGTGATCGGGGCGTCCGGTCTGCCGGTGCTGGTCGGCGTCGCGGTGTTCGTCTGGGGGCTGTTCTTCGCCTCGTGGCTGCTGATCGTCAACACCTGGGTCGGCCACCGGATGCCCGACAGGCTGGAGGCCGGCGGAAGCATCGTCGTCGTGGGGTTCCAGGTCGCCATCATGACCGCGGCAGGCCTCGGCGGGCTGCTCGTCGACGGCGTCGGCATCGTCGCGGTGTACGGCGTCGGAGCCGCCGCGCTGAGCGTCGGCGCCGTGCTGTTCGGGCTGTCGAACCGGGCCGCGCGGGCGTAGCCGCCGTCGGGGACCCATGCCCGGGTGTGCGGTCGCGCCGATGTCCTGGCGTGACCGTTCAGGCCGTCGCGAGCGGCTGCGTCGATCGCCAGGCCGAGGGGGTCATCCCGGTGTGCCGTCGGAAGGCGCGGCTGAACCCCTCATCCGAGCCGTAGCCGAGCTCGCGCGAGACCCGGCTCACGCCGAGCCCGCGGCCGAGCAGATCCTGCGCGGCCCGCATCCGCACCGCGGTGACGTAGCTGGCGGGTGAGCGGCCGTAGGTCGCCCGGAACCGTTCGGCGAAGACGGTGCGCGACATCGCGCCGACCGAGGCGAGCCCGTCGACCGTCCACTCCCTGCCCGGCTCGGAGTGGATCGCCGCGACCACCCTGTCCAGGAAGGGATCGTGCATCGGCCAGCCGGCCGGAGCACAGCCGTTCGCCGCCCATGCGCGGATCGCCGAGACCAGCACGGTCTTCGCCATCATGCGGCACACGACCGGGTCGCCGTCGCGCTCCGGGCCCACGGGGATCCCCTCGGTGCCGAGATGCTGCGCGAGGGCCGCGGCGGCGGGCTCCAGCGCCGCGAAGCCGGTGATGACCATGGTCTCGGGCAGCAGTGACGCCAGATGCGCGGCACGGTCCGCGAGCTCGAGCTCTGAGATCAGCAGGTACGACGGCCCTCGGGCAGTGAGCCTCTGCGGTCGCCGCCCGGAGACGAGCAGCAGGTCATCGGCGTCCAGGCGTGAGCCGCTCCGATCGCACCGGCCTTCGACATCCGGCGCTCGGTGGAGGGGCAGGTCGCCGTCCAGAGCACCCGTGATCACATAGGCGAGCGTGAGCACGGTGGGGTCGAACGCGACCGACTCGCCGTCTGCGAGCGCGAATCTGCGCTGTCGCCGCACGCGCACGTCGATCGACTCGAGCACGTTCGCGACGCCCGACGAGCTCGCCGTTGCCATCACACTCATGACAGAGCGAACCGGCCTCCGGCGCCCGGTATTCCGGGTGCGACCAGGGGCCGAGCCATCCAGAAGCCGAGCCCGATGAGAGCGGAACGTCGCTCCCGGGGCTCCGGAACCGGAGATCGGCTCCCGTGGGCTGCGCTCAGGGCGCCAGCTCAGGACGCCGGCACGCTCCGGCGCTCGCGCACCGGCAGCAGCAGCACGAAGCCCACCAGCAGCACGGCGATGAGGCCGATGATGCCGAACGCCGTCGACTTCGTCGCGGTGATCAGCACCGCCCAGGCGGCCGAGGCCATCCAGCTCGCCGCCCGACCCGTCGTCGCGTAGAGGCCGAAGATCTCCCCCTCGCGTCCGGCCGGCGTGACCCGCGCGAGGAACGAGCGGCCCGCCGCCTGGGCGGGGCCGACGAACGCGCAGAGGATGAGCCCGCCGATCCAGAACGTGATGGTGCCGGCATCCCGCAGGAAGAACACCGCGAGACCCGCGACGACCATCGCCGCGAGCGAGAACAGGATGATGCGCTTCGCGCCGAAACGATCGTCGAAGCGCCCCGCGATGATGGTCGAGACGCCCGCGATGAGGTTGGCGGCGATCCCGAAGATCACCAGCTCCTGGAACTCGAAGCCGAACACCGCCCCGGCGATCACCGCGCCGAACGCGAAGACACCGCTCAGACCGTCGCGGAACACCGCGCTCGCGAGCAGGAACCAGAACGTCGGCCGGGTCTCGGGGTCGCGGTACAGACCCGCGACGTCTTTCACGAGCAGGCGGTAGGAGGCGAAGAAGCCGACGCGTCGCTCGGGCTTTCCGAGCGACGGCTCGGGCACGTTGAGGAAGATCGGGATGCTGAACACGATCGCCCACACCGCGCAGCCGACGGCGATGAGCCGGAACGTCAGCCCGTTCGCGGTGGGCATCCCGAACCAGTGCAGCGTGTCGAGCACGACCACGATCGTCAGGGCGATGATGCCGCCGATGTAGCCGAAGCCCCAGCCCAGGCCGGAGATGCGCCCGATCGTCTTCGGGCTGGCGATGCCGATGAGCATGGCGTTGGAGTTGACCGCGGCGATCTCGCCGAACACCGTGCCCGCGGAGATCAGCGCGACTCCCAGCCAGAACATCGGCGGGGTGGGCGTGACGAACCACAGCCCCAGCATGCAGAGGATCAGCGCTCCGGTGCCGATGCCCAGCCACAGCTTCTGCCGGCCGGCGGCGTCGGCACGCTGGCCGAGCACCGGGGCGAGCAGCAGGATGCCGAGGGCCGCGATCGTCGACCCCCAGCCGAGGCCCGAGCTGAGCCCCGCGATCGCCGCCACCTTCGTCGGATCGGCCTTGTCGAGGGCGGCGACGTCGGCGGGCAGGAACGAGTCGCTCACCAGGTACAACGCGGTGAAGACGAAGGTGATGATGACGCTGTTGAACGGCTGTGTCGCCCAGTCCCACAGCGCCCAGGAGTAGACCTCCTTCTTGGCGGGCGGCTCGTCGCCGCGCAGATCGAGCCCGATCACCCCGATCGCCCCGCTGGTGGCGGTCGCATCCGGCTTCGGGGCCCTCGCCTCATCGCTCATGCCCACAGTCTGGCATCCGTCGGGGTATCGCGCAGCGATGCCGGTCAGAAGCTCGTGACCAGGTCGCCGAGCACCTCCTTCAGCTGCAGCGGGTCGGTCGCGTCGTAGAAGTGCGCACCGGTCGCGCTCGCGATGGACTGCAGGGCCGGCACGTCGGCGTCCTTGCCGTAGGCGAGCGTGAAGATCAGCACCGGGGTGGTGTGGTGCAGTCCCGCGAGCGTGGTCTGCAGCTGCTCCGCCGTCGTCGTGGGATGGTTCGTGTCGTTCTCGCCGTCGCTGAGCAGCACGATCGCGTTGATCCGGTCGGAGGACCAGGAGGCCGCCTGCTGCTTCGCGAACGTGTCCACCGCCTGGTACAGCGGGGTGTCCCCCATCGACGCGATGCCGCTCAGCGCCTTCAGGAAGCCGGCCCGATTCTGGCCGATGTCGGCGACCGGCGAGAGCTGTCCCGGCACCATCCGGCCGGTCGGATCCTGTGCGAAGGCGGCGAATCCGACGCTGTCACCGGGGGTGAAGTGGTCGAGAGCGGCCTCGATGGCCTTCTTGGCCTGGGTGAGCTTGGTGTCGTTCGGGGAGATCGGCTCGTCCATCGAGCCCGAGACGTCGAGCAGGAACAGCACGTTCGCGCGCTTGCGCTCCTCGGGGAACGCCTTCTGCGCGGCAAGCAGCACGTCGCCCTTCGTCGTCAGGATCGTCGAGGCGCCCTCGGCCCGCAGGCTGCCGGTCTTGGCGACATCCTCGTCGAGCGCGCGGTTCAGGTCGCGGTAGCCGGACTCCCGCACCACCTGCTGCCCCTCGGCGCTCTGCGCGAAGCGCACGAAGTCCGCGACGGCGGCGGCGTGCTTCGCATCGACCCAGTCCCCGGTCAGGGGCACAGCCGGGTTGTCGGCCGTGAAGGCGCCGTCGGCCGGGTAGATCGGAACCAGCGGATCGGCCGGCGGCTGTCCGATCGAACGGGTGATGCCGTCCCGGCTGGTGATGCCGCGGTTGTAGTCCCACACCGACTTCTCGTCGACGATCACGGCCGACAGGAAGTCCGCCGACGACCCCTTCTCCTCGGCCTGGCGGGCATGCCAGAGGAAGTGCTCGGGGGTGGCCATGTAGTGGCTGGTGGCGAGCTCCTGCTCGTGCACCGCCTGGCGCACCTTCTCGTCGGCGACATCCGTGGTGGTGACTTTGCCGACATCGCCCGCGGCGACGCCGTAGGAGGCGAGCATGGCCGCGGCTCCCGAGGTCGCGACGAGCGGGCTGGTCTTGCCGAGCTTGAAGGAGCCCCACTCCGGATGCCCCGCCTCGGTCCACACCTGGGGATCGGATGCCGCGGAGTAGAGCTGCTTCCAGCTGGGCGCCTTCTCGTCCCAGCCGATCGCCTTCGCGAGCGATTCGGGCATGGCGGGGACGATGTCGGAGTACGCGATCGGGGCGCTCTTGCCCAGGGGGGCGGTCGCGCCGGCGTCGGCCAGCCACATCGACGAGTCGGGCAGCCACAGGGTCGGCCGCTGATCGGCGGGGAGGTTCGCGAACGACGATGCGGCGTCCTCGGCCGCGACGCCGGACTTCGCCTTCGTGGCGGTCACCGTCACGCACGACCCCTCGATGTCGCGCGGCGCCTCGTTGTACGCGGCTGCCAGACGCTCGACCATCTCGGCGTTCTCGAACGACGACAGCACGCGCACCGGGGTGCAGGGGCCGGCCCCGGCCACGGCGGCGGGGGTGTCGTCGGGAAACTCGATCAGAGCCGGCCCCTTGTCGACGGGGGCAGGGGGGACCGCCGCGTCACCGCGGCCGGTGAGGTTGGACGCGATTCCCGAGGCGACGGCGCCGAGAGCGATCAGCAGCACGGCGATCACCGCGGCGAGGGAGATCAGCACCGGACCGCGCCGTCTGGCGGGGGTCTCGTCGGCGGATGCCGCAGGGCCGGTGCCGCCGGGACCTCCGCCCGAACCCGCGGCGGCGCCGATCGGGGCGG
>JBASAE010000295.1:0-2652 GCA_049654285.1 Microbacterium sp. | reverse complement strand
CGTACTCGATGCCGTTGTGCACCATCTTCACGAAGTGCCCGGCGCCGGACGGCCCGCAGTGCAGGTACCCCTGCTCCTCGGGCGCGAAGTCGCCGGTGCGGCCCGGCGTGCGCTCGATGTCGCCCGGACCCGGCGCGATCGTCTTCAGCAGGGGCTCGATGTGGCTCACCGCGGCATCCGACCCGCCCACCATCAGGCAGTAGCCGCGATCGAGGCCGAACACGCCGCCGCTGGTCCCGGCGTCCACGTACTCGATGCCGCGCTCGCGCAGCGCCGCGGCCCGGCGCACGTCGTCGCGGTAGTTCGAGTTCCCGCCGTCGATGATGATGTCGCCGGGCTCGAGCACGGCCGCCACGTCATCGGCCACCTTGCCGGTGAGCGATGCGGGGACCATCAGCCACACGACGCGCGGGGTCTGCAGCTGCGCCGCGAAGTCCTGCAGGTCGGATGCCCCGGCCGCCCCCTCCGCGACGAGCGCCGCCACCGCATCCGGGCTGACGTCGTACGCGACGCACTCATGCCCGTCCCGCATCAGCCGGCGCACGATGTTCGCACCCATCCGGCCCAGTCCGATCATTCCCAGTTGCATGGTCTCTCCTTCGCCGATCCGCACGACCCCTCAGGAGCCGGACGAGCCTCATCCTCGCACCCCACCCCACCCCCCGCAACGCGATCGCCGCAGCACGGCGCAGGCCTCGGGACGCGAAGACACGCCTCGCGCGCTTCCGCGCCCGTCTCCCCCGACCACGGGTCGCAGGTGCAGGCTTCGCGGCCGTGAAACCCGGCGCCTGCGACCCGTCGACGGCGGCGATCCGGCCGAGCGGGTGACGTCCGAGGGTCAGCGGGAGGACGCGACGAAGCCCTCCCACAGGCGGCGCAGGTGCGCGGTCATGTCGAGCTCCGGCTGCATCAGCCACCGCACCTGCAGGCCGTCGGCGGCGGCGAGCAACAGGTCGACCGTGGGCGGGACGTCGAGGTGCGGGCCGAGCTCACCGGCATCCTGCGCGCGCTCGATCACGCCGGTGAGCACGTCGCGCAGCCAGTCGAACCGCTCGATGAAGAAGTCCCGGGCCGGATGCCCGGGGATCGTCGCCTCGGCGGAGAACTCGACGTACAGTCGCACCAGTCCTGTCACTGTCGTGTTGTGCTCGATCACCGCGAAGAACCCCTCGATCGTGGGATCGGGCTCGAAGAACCGCGCGTGATCACGCTGGTCGCGGGTGCGCAGCACCTCCTGATAGAGCTCCTCACGCGACTCGAAGTAGTGCATGAGACCGGCCTGGCTGAGCCCGACGCGCTCGGCGATCTCGCGATTGGACGCCTTGCGGCATCCCTTCTCGGCAACGACCTCGAGCGCGACGGAGAGGATCTCCTCGCGCTTCGCCGCGCCCTTCGCGTACGGTCCCCGTCGAGCCATCATCGACCCCAGCCTAGGGCGTGTCCCGTTCTGAGCCGTCGTGCGCACCCAGGACCGATGCGGTCCGGTTCGGCGGCCCCCGCTGTGGGAGGATGAACCGCATGAGCGAGCGGATGCCCTACCAGGATGCTGCCCTGCCCACCGCCGAGCGGGTGGCCGACCTGCTGTCGCGGATGACGGTCGCCGAGAAGATCGGGCAGATGATGCAGCTCGACGCCCGGGACGATCTGGAAGATCAGGTGCTGCGGGTGGGGGTGGGGTCGATCCTGCACACGTCTCCGGAGCGGATCGTGCGGGCGCAGGAGCTGGTCGAGCGGACGCGGCTGCGGATCCCCCTGCTGGTGGGCGAGGACTGCATCCACGGCCACTCGTTCTGGGAGGGCGCGACCATCTTCCCGACCCAGCTCGGGATGGCGGGGTCGTGGGACGCCGACCTGCTGGAGCGCGTGGCCCGGGCGACCGCGGTGGAGGTCGCCGCGACCGGGGTGCACTGGACGTTCTCCCCCGTGCTCTGCATCGCACGCGACCTGCGCTGGGGACGGGTCGGCGAGACCTTCGGCGAGGACCCGTTCCTGATCGGCGAGCTCGCCAGTGCGATGGTGCGCGGCTATCAGGGCGACGGACTGGCCGACCCGACCGCGATCCTCGCGACCGCGAAGCATTTCGCCGGCTACTCCGAGACCCAGGGCGGACGCGACGCGAGCGAGGCCGACGTCTCCCGCCGCAAGCTGCGCTCCTGGTTCCTCCCGCCCTTCGAGCGGGTCGCGCGTGAAGGATGCCGCACGTTCATGCTCGGCTACCAGACCATGGACGGGGTGCCGATCACGGTCAACGACTGGCTGCTCACCGACGTGCTCAAGGGCGAGTGGGACTACTCGGGCATGCTCATCACCGACTGGGACAACGTGGGCCGCATGGTCTGGGAGCAGAAGGTGCAGCCCGACCACGCGCACGCCGCGGCGGCCGCGGTGAAGGCCGGCAACGACATGATCATGACCACGCCGCAGTTCGCCGAGGGCGCGCGGGAGGCCGTCGAGCGCGGGCTGCTCGCCGCGGACGCCTTCGACGACGCCGTCTCCCGCATCCTCACCCTGAAGTTCGAGCTCGGCCTCTTCGAGGACCCGCGTCTCCCCGACCCGGCCCGCATCGAGGCCGACATCGCGACCGGCTCGCACACGGCGCTCAACCTCGAAGCCGCGCGCCGGTCGCTGGTGCTGCTGCGCAACGAGGGCGGG
>JBASAE010000294.1:0-4935 GCA_049654285.1 Microbacterium sp. | reverse complement strand
CTGAACGGGAGGGCAGGAGTAGTCGCTGGCCCTCCCGTCCAGCGCGGCGGACGGCCGATGAGCCTTGCATGAGCCGAGCACGCAGTCGGGTCAGTGTGAGGGCAGGTTCCCGCTCAATCGTGCGTGGAAGGTTCCGCTCGCCTCGTTCAAGCCGATGATCTCGACCTCGATGTCGTGTTCGCGGTACTTCTGCTCGATTCCATCGAGCGCTGCGACGGTCGAGGCGTCCCACACGTGCGACTTCGACATGTCGATCACGACACGCTTCGGGTCGTCGGCGTACTCGAACTGGGTGGTCAGGTCGTTCGAGGACGCGAAGAACAGCTCGCCATCGATCTCATAGTGCGCCGTGTCTTCGTTAGCGCTGAAGGTGCGGGTGACGGTGGTGAAGTGGGCGACGCGGCGCACGAACAGGATCGCGGCGACGAACACGCCGATGATGACCCCGACGGAGAGGTTGTGGGTGATGAGCACCGGGATGACGGTGACGAGCATCACGATCGTCTCGCTCTTGGGCATCCGCTTCAACGTGGAGGGTGCGATGGAGTGCCAGTCGAAGGTGAGGAACGCGACCATGAACATGATCGCCACCAGCGCCCCGATGGGGATCAGGTTCATTATCGGGCCGAGGAACCACACCAGGATCAGGAGGAACACGCCGGCGGCGAACGTGGAGACGCGGGTGCGGGCGCCGGAGGCGCGCACGTTGATCATGGTCTGCCCGATCATCGCGCAGCCACCCATGCCACCGAAGAGGCCAGAGAGGATGTTCGCGCCGCCTTGCCCTATCGCCTCGCGGGTCTTGTTCGAGTGCGTGTCGGTGATGTCGTCCACGAGCTTCGCGGTCATCAGTGACTCCATGAGCCCCACCGCGGCCATGCCGAGGGCATACGGGGCAATGATTTGCAGTGTCTCGAAGGTGAGCGGTACATCGGGGAAGAACGGCATCGGCGGGCCGCCGGGCAGTTCGCCGAGACCGCCGACGGTCTTCACATCGAGGTTCAGCAGCCACACCGCGAGGGTCATCACGATCACGACCACCAGAGGCGCGGGCACAGCCTTCGTGAGCTTCGGGAAGAGCCATAGGATCAGGATGCTGACGATGATCATCGGGTACATCAGCCAGGACGCGCCGGTGAAATGCTCCAATTGGGCGACAGCGATGAGGATCGCGAGGGCGTTGACGAACCCGACCATCACGCTGCGCGGGATGAACCGCATGAGCTTGCCGACACCGAGCAGGCCGAGAACGATCTGGAAGATGCCGCCGAGGATCACGGTCGCGATGAGGTAGTCGAGGCCGTACTCGTCGGCGACCGGCCGGATGACGAGCGCGATCGCTGCGGTCGCCGCGGTAATCATCGCGGGCCGCCCACCGAGGAACGCGATCGAGATTGCCATCACGATCGAGGAGAACAAGCCCACCTCGGCCGGCACGCCTGCGGCGATCGCGAACGCGATGGCCTCCGGGATGAGCGCGAGGCCGACCACCATACCCGCGAGGACTTCCTTCGTCAACAGCTTCGGCGAACGGAACACATCCATCACGGTCGGCCGAGGCCAGTAGCGTTCCTTGTCGCGTGCGGGCGCGCTCATTCTGCCTCCCAGAGAGGTGCGGGAAAATAGGGTGACGGCGGTCGAGGTCGGAGCCCGCCAAACCCAACTCTACCGTTACGTGAGGGTTGGGTGCCAAATCGAGGCAGAGGAGTACCCGATGGCAGGAACGATCCATATCGGCGAGGTCGCTGAGCGCACCAGCCTGTCGCTGCGCACCCTCCGCCACTACGACGAGATCGGGCTCGTCTCCCCGAGCGACCGCACCAGTGGTGGGTTCCGCCTCTACACCGACGCCGACGTCGAGCGGCTCCTCCTGATCCGCCGGATGAAGCCGCTCGGGTTCTCCCTCGACCAGATGGGCGAAGTCCTCGCCGCTGCTGACGCACTGGCGGATGATCCGTCAGACAGCGCCGCGCGCGCAGCGCTGGATACGTTCGTGACCGACGCAGAGGAGCGTCGCGAGAAACTCGCGAAACAACTGGATGCCGCCGACGAACTCATCGCGCGCCTCCGCGACGTATAAGCCTGCGGCAGATGCACGCCCGGCCCAAGTGTTCACCGGTGGGGTTGCATGTTCGCGGAACATGCAACCCCACACCTCAGAAACCATGGCCTGAACCCGCATCTTCCGGCGATTTAGCCTTCAGGAATCGTGAACTTGCGGGTTTCTTGTGTCATTCGCTGGGTGGTGTCGAAGGCCCTCAGCTCCTCGAGATGGAGCTGGTGCTGCACGACGTAACTGGACTCCTTTATCCGCCACAGGCCCTGGCCCGTTCCCAGGGACGGGAGGAGTTTCTGCTCGGTACCGGTGAGCCCGAGAGTTTTGCCGGTGGTTCCGATCTGGTCGGACTCTTGCCGGTAGATGATCCGTGATTCCGCGTTCGCGAGCAAGCTGTTCGCGAGGGATCGCATGGCAGAGCCTTGATCGCCGACATTGTCGAGGTCGGTGAGCTTGTGAAAGATGAGCAGGTTCGCGATCCCGTAATGGCGGGCGAGCCGCCAATGCGCATCCATCCGCTTCAACAACGCCGGGTGAGACATCAGCCGCCACGCCTCGTCGTACACGACCCACCGCTGTCCACCGTTTGGATCCAGGAGCGCGGATTCCATCCACGCCGACGAGCAGGTCATCAGCACCGAGATCAGGGTCGAGTTCTCCACCACCCGCGACAGGTCGAGGGTGATCATCGGCAGCGTCGGATCGAACGTCACCGTCGACGGCCCATCGAAGAGGCCCGCGAGGTCGCCGGAGACCAGGCGGCGCAACGCATGCCCGACCATCCGGCCGTCCTCAGCGAGCCGCTCATCATCCCCAGCGTCAGGGCGGAGGATGCGGTCGACGACCATCGGCAGGATCGGAACCGACGCAGACGACACCACCGCCTGCAGCGCGATATCGATCACCGTGTGCTCCAACGGAGACAACGACCGCTCCAACACGGTCTCAGCAAGCGCGCCGATCAGATCCCGACGACGCGAAGCGACCGTGGACGCCCACTCACTGTCGGAGAGCCCAGCGGGACGGTAGCCCTCATCGAGTGGGTTCAGGCGGTTCTTGAGCCCGTGCCCGAGAACGATCGCTTTCCCGCCGACCGCTTCTGCGACGGCGGTGTGTTCACCTTTCGGATCACCGGGAACGTAGACGCGTCTGCCGAACGGGATCGACCTGGTGTACAGGCTCTTCGCCAGTGACGATTTCCCGGAACCGACGATCCCTGCAAGGACGAGGTTCGGGGCGGTGATGATGCCCCGCTGATACAGCACCCACGGGTCGTACACGAATGACCCACCGGAGTACATGTCCTGCCCCACAAACACCCCCTGCGACCCGAGCCCGCCCTCAGCGAGAAACGGGTACGCGCCCTGCAGCGCCGCGGACGTGTCCTGATGCGCGGGCACCCGGAAACGCCGATACGAACGCAAACCCGCAGGCCCTGCCTCCCCGCTCCTGGGGAGATAGTTCGTGGAACGCGCCTCTGCTCGCTCGGCCGTGAGCTTCGCTTTCTCCGTGGCACGCTGTTCGGCGTGCTCGCGGGCGATGACCTGGCGGGCCGCGCGCTCACGCGCCTTGCGGTGTTTACGTCCGGTGCCGTCTTCGACCAGGACGGTGGAGTAGAGCTTCTTCTGCGTGTTCTGACGTGTCATCGTGGTGCCTCTCCAATCTGCTTGAAGACAGGTACGTCAGAGGCAGATGGGAGAATGGAGAGCATGCCGGGAGTCGATGGTCAAGTTCAGTGGGACAGGTTGGACCAACCCACCTTTGACCGCTTTGTCGAGCCTTTGATTACTCGGCTGCACCTCACAGATGACCCCGAGCTTCAGGTCGACGTCATTGACGGGCGCGGAGGCGATGGAGGCATTGACATCGATGTTCGCAAGGGCTCGAAGCTCTTGCATATTTACCAGCTCAAGTTCTTCCCAGAAGGATTCTCAGGAGGGTGGGCACGCTCTCGAAAACCACAGATTAAGCGATCATTCTCCGCAGCAGTCAAGCTCTCCCCGAAGCAGTGGACCCTCATTATTCCTCGGAATCCGACTGTAGGCGAGCGAGATTACATCCACAGCCTCAACAAGGCGACGAAGCTCCGCATCTCAATCATGGGGAGAGCACGACTTGATGAGCTAATGACTCGCTTCCCGGACCTTCTCCACTGGGCAACCAGAGAACCGCTAATTGATGCTCTCAAGAAGATCCACCTCGATCGACACGTTCTTGACGGCGCAGACGAGTACCAAAAGGCGATCGAAGATATCCAGGAACTCGCAGATGCTAGAAGTCCGAACTGGCGTGCCGGGCACACTCTCGTCAACGGTCAGTACATCGAGACTCTAGAGCCCAAGCATCCTCTTGCCCAGCAGCGCGAGCCAGTAGGCCTCGAGAGCCTGCGGATCGAGATCCCGATTCATGAAGAGGAGCTTGCTGACCGCGCCGACCGTGTACTCCGATATGGAGACAACGAGACGCTTACTCTGACCTCTGAATATCTGAAAGACGTAAAGTTCCACGCGCCGAGCTGGTCCCAACTATCCCTGCCTTCAGATACAGCTCGACTGATGATTCCTCCATCAAAGCCACTGCTCGATGATGTGCCAGTCGAGTTCCAAGTAGTTGATGACGAGGACGTGGTTATCCGGTCATACGCGGGGCGTACAACGCACTTCGGCAAGGGGTACGGAGGAGCAACCCTTCGCGCTACTATCAACGGCGGCATCGACGTCTCACTTTTCTTCGACCTCCCAAAGTCCGAACGCGACAATCTACAAGGAACGTTCACATTCACCCACAAGTACGGAGGCATACCAGCCTCAGAAGCGGTGATTGGGGCACGTTTTGTCGCAGATACCTTGACGCCGCAGAAAATCCGCCTTGTCGTGAAT
>JBASAE010000293.1:0-2231 GCA_049654285.1 Microbacterium sp. | reverse complement strand
CGGCGAGGTCGCCCCGGTGGGCGCGCAGCAGACTGCGCGCCGCGCCGTGAGCGGCGATGAGCACGTCGCGCACACCCTCATGCGGCAAGGGCAGCAGTCCGCCGAGACCCGACCCGAGCGTCACCTCGCCCGTGAGCACGCGATGCATGATCGCCACCATGTTGGGTTCGTTGATCGTGACGACGCGTGAGACGCCGGCATCGAGAACCGGCAGCACCGTCTCGACGTAGGCGGTGAAGCGCTCGACGGCATCCGGGGCGAGCCAGCCGCCCGCGCGGGCGAACCAGGCCGGGTTCGTGAAGTGGTGCAGCGTGACGATGGGCTCGAGTCCTCGTTCGCGCGCGCCCTGGACCATTCGTCGGTAATGGTCGATGGCGGCAGCCGACCACTGCCCCGGGGCCGGTTCGATGCGAGCCCACTCGATGCTGAAGCGGTAGGCGTTCAGCCCCGCGGCAGCCGCGATGTCCATGTCCTGCGGCCACCTCTCGAAGCTGTCACAGGCATCGCCGCTGGCTGCCATCGGCGAGCCGTCGGCGTGCTCGAGGGCCCACCAGTCGCTCGCGACGTTGTTCCCCTCGGTCTGATGCGCCGACGTCGACGCCCCGATCACGAACCTCGTGGGCAACAGCGTCACGAGAACACCTCCGCACTCCGATAGAACGATCCGAACCCGAGCCGCGTCCAGGCATCCGAGTACGCGCGCGCCGCCGCCGTGGCGACCGCCTCATCCACGCGCTCCGCGCCCCAGGCCCGCTGTGCGACGAAGGCCAGTCGCGGCAGCAGCAGCGTCGCGGCGTCGTCGAGGGACGTGATCGTCTCCGCCCACAGCGCCGCTTCGACCCCTGCGACGCGGATGCCCGCGGCGACGATGTCGTCCTGCGCCGTCGGCTCCCACCGCAGAACGTCGGTGGATGACGTGCGTTCGTAGTTCGGAAAGCCCAGCCGCTCCAGCAACTTCGTCTGTGCGGGGTCGACGCTCGACTCGACGGGTTTGCGGTCGAGGTAGAGCGGGTCGCTCGAGGAGACGATCGTCGGGATGCCCGCCGCGCCGAGCCGCACCGCATCGCCGACCGACTCGGCGAAGGTCTCGGCCAGCAGCGGGATGAACGGGTGGTAGGCCTCGGGCATCTCATCCCGGGCCTTGACCGGGTCGAACCGATCGCGTTCGGCGATCCAGAGCTGCCCGAGGTCCTGCGGGGTCAGGGCGCCGGACCGACTGGTCTCCTGCCAGCCGACGACACGGCGCCCGAGGGCACGGACGGCCGCGACGGCCTCGACGACGAAGGCGTTGTAGCTCTCGTGGGGGTCGCCGAATGCCTCGTCGCCGCCGATGTGCAGGTAGGGCGAGTCGCAGCGAGAAGCGAGCTCCGCCAGTGCGGCGCGCACGAGGTCGGCGACGCCCTCGGCGCCCCATTCGACGTAGCGGAGCACCGGGTGCGGGCCGGTGACGACGTCGACCCCGGCTGCGGACACGGTTTCGGCGACGTGACCGGGAAGGTCGAGCTCGGGCACGACGGTCACGTGCCGCTCCCGCGCGTACGCGACAAGCCCCGACAGCTCCTCGCCCGTGAGGTGCGCGTCGTCCGGGGTGAGGGCGTCGTATCCGGGCACCGCGAAACGCCACGCCTGAGAGTCGGTGAGGTGCAGGTGCAGCACGTTCAACTTGTGCAGCGCGAGCAGGTCGACGATGCGGCGGATCTCTTCGACCGGGTACCACCGGCGCACGATGTCCAGCGAGAGACCGCGCCACGAGAAGCGCGGGTGGTCGCCGATCCGCGGCACAGGTCGGCCGTGCGCGGTGAGGGTGGCCACGGTCACGAGTGCGCGGAAGAACGCCTCGTCGCCCGCGCCCGTGACGACGAGCCTTTCGCCGGCGACCCGGATCTCGTAGGCTTCCGGCTCGGCCGCCGCCGGCATCGGTCGAGGCTCGGCGCCGACCGGCGTCGGCGCCGTCACCGCCCCGCGCTCGAGCACGACGTGCGGTGCGTCCTCGTCGGCGATGAGTCGGATGCCGAAGGCGCGCGAGACGAGGTCGGCGACGGCCCGGACGTCCATCCCCCCAGCGGCCACCCGCAGGACGTCACGCGGCAGGGCGACACGCTCGGCGTCGTCGGCCGACTGCGGCAGCGGCAGGATCATCGCACGACCGCCGTGCGACCGAACTCGCGCTCGAACGCTTCGCGGCGCGCGCGCTGGGCGGCCGGATCGACGACGGGCGCGGCCAGCAGGAG
>JBASAE010000292.1:0-2581 GCA_049654285.1 Microbacterium sp. | reverse complement strand
TGCCCCATGCCGACAGCCGTCGCGGAGGGCGAACGGAGTGGCCCCCCGCCGATCGAATGGACAACAGGCGCCCCACAGGCTCCGGGCAGTACCGTTGACGGGTGAGAAGAACATGGGGCATCGGCCTGTCGACGATCGCGGACGACGGCACCGTGCTGGACGCCTGGTTCCCCGAGGCCGGGCTCGGCGACGGGACGGCCGACGCCGGACAGCTCGAACGCTGGGCGGCGCACGCCGGACCGGACGACCGCCGTGCCGTGCGTGTCGAGCCCCTGCGGCTGACGATCGACCTGGACGCCCCCGTCGCCTCGACCGCGGACGCGTACCTGCGACTGCACGCACTGTCGCTGCTGCTCGTGCGCCCGAACGATCTGAACCTCGACGGCCTCTTCGCACGGTTGCCCGTGGTCGCCTGGACGAACGCCGGGCCGATGCTGCCGGCCGACGTCTCCCGGCTGCGCCCGGCGCTGCAGCGGCACGGCATCCAGGTGCAGGGGATCGACAGGTTCCCCCGGCTGATCGACTACGTGCAGCCCGAGGGCGTGCGCATCGCCGACGCATCGCGGGTGCGGCTGGGGGCGCACCTGTCGCCCGGGACGACGGTGATGCACGAGGGCTTCGTGAACTTCAACGCCGGCACGCTCGGCACCGCCATGATCGAGGGACGCGTCTCGCAGGGCGTCGTGGTGGGCGACGGCAGCGACATCGGCGGTGGAGCCTCGATCATGGGCACTCTGTCCGGCGGGGGCGCGCACCGCGTGTCGATCGGCGCCCGCACCCTGCTCGGCGCCAACGCCGGCGTGGGGATCTCCCTCGGCGACGACTGCATCGTCGAGGCGGGCCTGTACATCACCGCCGGCACGAAGGTGGTGCTCGCGGACGAGGCACCCGCGGCGGACGGCCGCCGCAGGTCCGTCAAGGCGGCCGACCTCTCCGGTCACGACGGCCTGCTGTTCCGTCGCAACTCGCTCACCGGCGCCGTCGAGGTCTCGCGTCGCTCCGGCGCCGGAGCGCACCTCAACCAGACCCTGCACGCCTGACGCCCGGCCCTCCTCCCCCAGAACGCACAGCGCGGGCTGCTAGACTGTACAGGCATCGCTTACGATGCTGCGTCGTCGACACGTGGTCCGACCGCTGAGCGGCTCCGCCGCCGGCATCCGACTGGCTTCTCGAACGGCGAATGGATGCGCAGGATCTGCGCCTTCGCCCCCAGTCCCTTCAACCCGCGCACCGCTGTGCGCATCAGGAGTATCTCTCTATGCCTACTTTCCTCGAACTCGGCGTGCCCGCGCCGCTCGCCGCCGTGCTCTCCGCAGACGGCAAGACCGAGGCGTTCGCGATCCAGCGCGACACGCTGCCCGACTCGCTCGCCGGCCGTGACCTGCTCGGCCGCGGACGCACCGGCAGCGGCAAGACCATCGCCTTCGCTCTCCCGCTGGTCGCGCGTCTCACGGACGCCGGTCGCAGGAGCCGTCCCGGCCATCCGCGCGGCCTCGTGCTCGCCCCGACCCGCGAGCTCGCCACGCAGATCGCCGCGACGGTCACCCCGCTCGCGAAGGCCGCAGGCCTCACCGTCACCACGATCTTCGGCGGCGTCAGCCAGCGCCCGCAGGAGCAGGCACTGGCACGCGGCGTCGACATCATCGTGGCCTGCCCCGGCCGCCTCGAGGACCTGATGAAGCAGAAGGTCGCGTTCATGGACGCGGTCGAGGTCGCCGTGCTCGACGAGGCCGACCACATGGCCGACCTCGGGTTCCTGCCCGGCGTCACACGCATCCTCGCGGCCACGCCGGCCGGCGGCCAGCGGCTGCTGTTCAGCGCCACGCTCGACCGCGGCATCGACGCGCTCGCGAAGCGGTTCCTGACGAGCCCGGTCAGCCACGAGGTCGACGAGGCGAGCGTGCCGGTCGGCGAGATGACGCACCGGGTGCTGGTGGTGGGCGACGCAGAGCTGAAGAAGACCCTGGTGAACGACCTCGCCTCGGGTCTGGGACGCCGCATCCTGTTCACCCGCACCAAGCACCAGGCGAAGAAGCTCGCCAAGGTGCTCACGGCCGCGGGCATCCCCGCCGTCGATCTGCACGGCAACCTGTCGCAGAACGCGCGCGAGCGCAACCTCGCCGCCTTCTCGGCCGACCCCGCCGATGGCGGGGTGCGCGTGCTGGTGGCGACCGACGTCGCCGCGCGCGGAGTGCACGTGGACGACGTCGAGCTCGTGGTGCACGTCGACCCGCCCGTCGAGCACAAGGCGTACCTGCACCGCTCCGGCCGCACGGCCCGTGCGGGAGCGGCGGGGACGGTCGTCACGGTGGTGCTGCCCGAGCAGCGCCGCGACGTGAAGGACCTGCTGCGCAAGGCGCAGATCACCGCTCCTCTCGAGCCCGTCACCCCGGCGATCGTCGCCGAGCTGGTCGGCGAACGCGCCCCGTTCGTGAAGCCCGAGCCCAAGCCCGCCCCGCAGCAGGCGCAGAAGAAGAAGCCCACGGCGACGCGCACGGTGGCGGACGCCGTGTCGCAGCCGTCCGCCGGTCGGTCCCGCTCCGGCCGACGTCGCCCCCAGGGCGACGGCGCGGGCCAGAGC
>JBASAE010000291.1:0-5280 GCA_049654285.1 Microbacterium sp. | reverse complement strand
CGCGTTCGGGCTCGTCCACGAGTGCGACCATCGCGTCTGACAGGGCGGTGGGATCGTTCAGCGGGACCAGTACTCCGCTACCGAACTCCTCGATCGTCTCCCGCGCGCCGCCGGGGGCGCAGTCAGTGCAGATGCTGGGGATACCCAGCGCCATCGCCTCCAGCATGGCGTTCGGCAGTCCCTCTACCTCGGAGGAGAGGACGTACATGGCGGCGTTGCGGATACGCTCATGGACGTCGTCCCGGAATCCCGCGAGCGTAGCGGTGTCCGACAGGCCTCGTTCATCGATCTGGCGCTGAAGCGTGTCGCGCAGATCCCCCTCGCCGAAGATCATGAGCCGATACCCGGGGCGTTGCTGATGGAACTGTTCGAACGCGTCCACGAGCACATCGAAGCGCTTCTGGGGGACCAGGCGTCCGAAACTGACGATCTCCTTGTCGCGTGATGCGAACGGAGCGGAGTTGTGGACGAGGCCGTCCCGCAGGGGGTTCGAGATGATGACCCCTTTACGTCGGATGTCGTCATCGAAATACTCCATCGCGGCCCGGGTCTGGAACACGATCCGGGCCGAGCGCCGAAATGCTCGCCGGTAGGTGACGCGATCGAAGTGGCTCCGTGACAGCAGATAGGCCGGGTCCGTCGCAATCTGGGTCACCAGCTGGAAGGGCGTTCGGATCGTGGGCGATGTGAGATAGCCGAAGCCGGCGCCGAGGGACACGACCACGTCTGGACGGAAGCGACGTATCACGCCACCCACGTAGCGCAGCTTGCGCAGACCCCGCACGTACCGATTACCGCCCTGAGGTGCGTTCCCGTGTAGTTCCACCCGCGGATCGACGGGGAAGCTGTGGCCCCCGGTCTGGAGCGGTAGGAGGCCTACCGGCCAGCCTGCACCGACAAGATGGTTCGCGAGGTTCACCGTGACCCGCTCCGCACCGCCGCCTCCCAGCGAGTGGACGAGGAAGAGGACTCTCGGATGATCAACCACGGGGTCCCCCATCTCTGACGACTGGCGTCGCAAGCTGATCGGCGAGAAGGCTTTCCCACCGCTCGATCACGTGATCCATCTGGTACTCGTCCATGCTGCGTAGGGCGCGTTCTCCCATCAGAGCAGCTTCTCGGGGAGCATTCGCGAATTCGGACATGGCTTCGGCCAGTTCATCGACGTCTGCCACCTTGACAAGCACTCCGTTCTGATGGTCATCGATCAGCATTCCTGGGCCGCCGATCGGACAGTCCGTCGATATTACCGGCATCCCCATGGCCATAGCCTCGAGGAGGGAGTTCGGCAGTCCCTCAAAATCTGAACTCAGTACGAAGAATGAGCCCTCAGCGATGCGTGAGTGCACATCGTCGACATGCCCCGGCAGCTGAACGCAGTCGCCGAGATCAAGATCGACGACAAGGTTCTCGAGTTCGCCGCGCAGCTTGCCTTCGCCGTAGATGGTGAGCACCGCAGCGGGATGTACCGCATGCAGTCGGGCGAACGCGTTCAGCAGCAGCGGCACATTCTTCTGTGCTTCGAGGCGGCACGCCGCAACCACCTGCAGCCGTGACTCGTCGGGTGTCCAGCGCGGGAGGTCGGGTGTCACCGGGTTCCCGATAACCGTACCGCGTGCGGCGATGGTATCGCTGAAGTAGTTCATGGCATCCGGGGTCTGGAAGACGAGAGCGTCTGCGCGCCGGTAGCAGGCGTCCCTGACCACCCGGGCAACGGCAAGCGACGGGTCGCTGGCAGGGTTTGTGCGCTCTGACAGGACGATCCCTCCCTTGCGACCGAGGCTGCCCAGCACCGTGCAGATGTTCACCCAGGCGATGAACGAGACCATGATGGCGTCTGGGTGCTCGCGTCGATAGGCCGAGACCAGGCGCACCCCGCCGATCAGCCGTGCAAGGATCCGTGGCAGCTTCGCGGTGAGACGGATCCGATCCAGAAAACGCAGGCCGACGGCCTGGCGCAGTTCGCGGTCGACCGTCTGATCGTCGGTGAGCACGCAGATATCGACGTCCCATCCTCGATCGCTCAACGCGTTGGCCAGGAGGCAGACGACGCGGTCCGAGCCGCCGCGCCCGACGCCGCCGAGCTGATTTATCACGAAACCGGCGCGCCCACTCATGCCGCGATGCCCTTCTGTACGCCCTCGATCCGGCGACGGCTCTTCGATTCCAGATTGGGTTTCACCACACCGTGGGCGAAGCCGAAGAGCCCGAGCACCAGGCCGCGGAAGGGGCTGCGGATCAGACGATGTGCAAGGCGTCGCAGCGATGATGCCGGGAACGGAGGCCGAAGAGAACCTGCGGTCTTTGCGATGTGCGGTGCAAATGGGCGGCCGTCCTCCTCGTCATAACCCTCATGCCAGGGCCTGCCAGGAAAGCCGAAGAACGTCGTGTAGTGCAGGATCGCTGGGTGCGCCTTGGCGGAGTCAAACTCCTCGCGGGAGTAGTAGAAGTTCGGACGGCGCAGGCGGAGCAATTCGCGGTACGTGCAGAGCCGCACAGGCGAGATCATGTTGAACTGCTGGGGCAGCACGGCGAGATCCCTCTGCATGAGCATGCAGATCAGATCATTGTCAGGAAACTCGAGCAGTCCGTCGTAGGCGATCATGCCGTTGCGGAACTTCTGCTGCCAACCGCCCGCTCGGAACTTTGCCAGGTCGATCAGCAGTACGCCCGAATTGATGTAAACGTCGTCTCGTTCCAACCCGAGGTTTCTCAGATACCGCCAGCTGCGGCAGTCGTTGACCGCGCCGATCACGGATGAAGCCAGATCGAACCGCCACAGGCTGTCGAGATTCGACGTCACGATCGTGTCGCAATCGAGATAGATGATACGGTCGATCGACTCGTCCACCAGGCTGTCGACGAACAGCCGGGAGAAGGCGCTGAGGGTGAACCTCTTCGGATCGACCTCTTTGCCGAGCAGCATTCGGAAATCTGGCATCGGCACGATCTCAACGCTCTGACCGTGATCCTGTACGAGGGCGTGGATCGCCGAGGTGGTCGTCGCGGACAGGCCCTCCCCGACGATGTGGATCGAGATATCGGAATCGTGATGATGGGCCAACAGTGAGTGCAGCGAGGCCATGAGGACATCGCGGAATCCCTCGTCACTGGCGTAGAGGAAATGCATCGTGGGTGTCGGATCAGCGGTCGTCACGTCGTCTCAACGAACCTTCTCGTTATCGGCATACCAGCGTACGAAGCGCTCCAGGCCATCGGCGAGGGAGGTCGTGGGGCGGAACCCAAAGTCAACTTCCATGTCGCTCATATCGGCGAACGTCTCGTAGACGTCACCGGGCTGCATCGGCAGCAGCACACGGTTCAACGGTTCGGAGATCAGCCCGGTCCGCAGCAGGTTCTTCTCGAGGATGTCGATGAAGTCGAGCAGCGTCTCGGGGCTGCTGTTGCCGATGTTGTACACCTTGTGCGGTGCATTCTCGTCTGCTTGCGGTGCTCGGGCCATGACTCGTTCCACACCGTCGACGATGTCATCGATGTAGGTGAAGTCGCGACGCAGGTCTCCGTTGTTATACACCTCGATAGCTTCGCCGCGAACGGCTTTATCGGTGAACTTGTAGTACGCCATGTCCGGGCGTCCGGCGGGACCGTAGACGGTGAAGAAGCGGAGCCCCGTTGAGGGGATGCCGTAGAGATGAGCGTACGTGTATGCCATCAGTTCGTTCGCGCGCTTGGTAGCGGCGTACAGCGAAACCGGGGTATCTGCGCGTGCGGACACGACATAAGGAGCCTGCGTGCCCTTCCCATACACGGAAGATGAGGATGCATACACGAGGTGCTCGAAGCTCGTCGAAGTCGCCCGGAGGCTGCGTGCGGCCTCCAGGATGCTCAAGAAACCAGACAGGTTCGAGTCGACATAGGCTCGCGGGTTGTCGATCGAATAGCGCACACCTGCCTGCGCCGCTAGATGAACGATCACGTGCGGGTCGAAGGCTTCGATCGTCGACCGGACCGTCTGCTCATCGACAAGATCAGCTTTGACGAACTGGAAGTCTTCACGTGACGTCAGCGTGCGCAGACGGTCATGCTTGAGATCGACACGGTAGTAGTCGTTGAGGTTATCGAGCCCATATACGAGCCACCCGTCGTCCAGCAATTTATGTGACAGGTTCGAGCCGATGAATCCGGCGGCTCCGGTGACGAATGCACGCTTGGTCATGAGGTTCTATGTCCTTCTTCGTATTGCCGGTCGGAAGCGAGCCGTGAGTCAGTCCCGCCCGTAGATGTCCCGTGTATAGACCTTGTCGATGACATCGGTGAGAGCGTCGGTATGGCGGTTGGCGATGATCACGCCGGAACGCCGCTTGAAGTCGTCGAGGTCGCGGACGACCTCCGAATGGAAGAACTCATCGTCCGACAGGGACGGCTCGTAGACGATCACCTGCACGCCCTTGGCCTTGATCCGCTTCATGATCCCCTGGATCGCCGACTCACGGAAGTTGTCGGAGCCCTCTTTCATGATCAGACGGTACACACCGACGACTCCGGGTTCTCGTCGGAGGATGTCGTCGGCGATGAAGTCCTTGCGGGTGCGGTTCGCATCCACGATCGCCGCGATCAGGTTCTGCGGGACTTCCGAGTAGTTCGCCAGCAGCTGCTTGGTGTCCTTCGGCAGGCAGTAGCCGCCGTAGCCGAACGAGGGGTTGTTGTAGTGGCCGCCGATGCGCGGGTCGAGCCCGACACCGTCGATGATCTGTGCGGCGTCGAGCCCCCGGGACGCGGCGTAGGTGTCGAGCTCGTTGAAGTAGGCGACACGGAGCGCGAGATAGGTGTTCGAGAACAGCTTGATCGCCTCGGCCTCGGTTGCGTTCGTCAGGAGCACGGGCACATCGTCGTCGAGGCTGCCTTCGAGGAGCAGCTGGGAGAATCGGCGCCCGTGCTCGCCCCGGTCGCCCACGACGATCCGTGAGGGGTGCAGGTTGTCGTACAGGGCGCGGCCTTCGCGCAGGAACTCCGGGGAGAACAGGATGGCGGCGCCACGATACTGCTGACGCAGCCCCTCGGTGAAGCCCACCGGAACCGTCGACTTGATGACGACGCATGCACGAGGGTTGACGCGCAGCAACGCGGCGACGACGGACTCGACCGACGAGGTGTCGAAATGGTTGGTCTCCGAGTCGTAGTTCGTCGGTGTCGCGACGATGACGAAGTCGGCGTCGGCGTAGGCCGCATCCGCGTCGAGGGTCGCGGTGAGATCGAGGGGAACCCGGGCAAGGTAGTCGCTGAGTTCGTCGTCCACGATCGGGCTGATGCGCTTGTTGA
>JBASAE010000290.1:0-1891 GCA_049654285.1 Microbacterium sp. | reverse complement strand
GCCCGACGCATCACCAACGGCCGTCTCCCCTCGTGGGCTCCCTGGGCGCTGCTCGGACTGTCGCTGGTCTCCTCGGCCGCCGTCTTCGGGCTCGTCGCCGCGAGCGGTGGCGGCTTCAGCCTGGTCGGCACGCTGGTGATCGGGGCTCTGCTCTACCTGCTGCTGATCGGGATCGTCTCGACCGTGGTCGAAGGCCGCCGCAAGGCCACCGACCGTGTGGTCACGGGACTGGTCACGGGCGCCTTCGCCCTGGCGATGGTCCCGCTGGTGTCGGTGTCGATCACCGTCGTGCAGAACGGCGTCGCCGGCCTGTCCGCCGAGTTCTTCTCGAGCTCGATGCGCAACGTCGTGGGCGAGGGCGGCGGCGCCCTGCACGCGATCATGGGCACCGTGCTCATCACGCTCGCCGCAGCGGTGATCTCGATCCCGATCGGCCTGCTCACCGCGATCTATCTCGTCGAGTACGGCCGGGGCCGGCTCGCCCGCGGCATCACCTTCCTGGTCGACGTGATGACCGGCATCCCGTCGATCGTCGCCGGGCTCTTCATCTACGCGCTCTTCGCGCTGATCGTCGGGCCCGGCATCCGGCTCGGCATCATGGGCGCGCTCTCGCTCGCCGTGCTCATGGTGCCCGTGGTCGTGCGCTCCAGCGAGGAGATGCTGCGCCTGGTGCCGAACGAGCTGCGCGAGGCGGCCTACGCGCTGGGCGTCCCGAAATGGCTGACCATCCTCAAGGTCGTGCTCCCCACGTCGCTCGCCGGGATCGTGACCGGCGTGATGCTGGCGATCGCCCGCGTGATCGGCGAGACCGCTCCCCTGCTGATCACGGCCGGGTTCACGGCGTCCATGAACTACAACCTGGTCGACGGGCGCATGATGACCCTGCCGGTGTTCGTCTACACGCAGTACATGAACCAGGGCATTCCGCCCGAGGCCTATGTCAACCGGGCCTGGGCGGCGGCCCTCGTGCTGATCCTCATCGTCATGGCGCTCAACCTCGTCGCCCGTCTCATCGCCCGCTACTTCGCCCCGGCCCGGAGCCGGTGAGCGTACCCTCTTCTCAGTAAGGAACACCGTGTCCAAGAGCATCGAAGTCAACGACCTGAACGTCTACTACGGCGACTTCCTCGCCGTGGAGGGCGTCTCGCTCGACATCCGTCCGCGCAGCGTCACCGCGTTCATCGGCCCGTCCGGCTGCGGCAAGTCGACCTTCCTGCGCACTCTGAACCGCATGCACGAGGTGATCCCCGGCGCGCGCGTCCAGGGCGAGGTCCTGCTCGACGGCAGGGACCTGTACGCCGCGGGGGTAGACCCCGTGCTGGTGCGCCGCCAGGTGGGCATGGTCTTCCAGCGGCCCAACCCGTTCCCCACCATGTCGATCAAGGAGAACGTGCTGGCGGGCGTCAAGCTCAACAACAAGCGCATGTCGCGCAGCGACGAGGATGCCTTGGTCGAGCGCTCGCTGGTCGGCGCGAACCTGTGGAACGAGGTCAAGGACCGGCTCGACAAGCCCGGCTCGGGGCTGTCCGGCGGTCAGCAGCAGCGACTGTGCATCGCCCGGGCGATCGCCGTCGAGCCCGAGGTGATCCTGATGGACGAGCCGTGCTCGGCGCTCGACCCGATCTCGACCTATGCGATCGAGGAGCTCATCGGCGAGCTGAAGAACCAGTACACGGTCGTGATCGTCACGCACAACATGCAGCAGGCGAGCCGCGTCTCGGACAAGACCGCGTTCTTCAACATCGCCGGCACGGGCAAGCCCGGGAAGCTCATCGAGTACGACGACACCACGACCATCTTCACGACGCCCGCGATGCAGGCCACCGAGGACTACGTCTCCGGCCGGTTCGGGTGAGTCGTTCGGGACTCCGGGGACGAGGAAGGGGCGTGG
>JBASAE010000289.1:0-6392 GCA_049654285.1 Microbacterium sp. | reverse complement strand
CGCAGGACGAGGCCGCCGCGCTGCACGACGAGCTCGCCCGCACCCAGCGTGAGGCGGGCGCCGCGCGAGAGCGCACCCGGCTCGCCCGCGATCTGCACGACACGATCGCGCAGGAGCTCAGCTCGGTGTCGCTGCTGGCGCGCACCGGGGAGCTGCGACGGATGCCGCAGATCGACGCCCTCGCGCAGCAGTCGCTCGGGGAGCTGCGGCGCATCGTGGCGGCTCTCGCTCCGGCGGAGCTGGACGGCTCCGCCCTGGCCGGGGCGTTGGGGCGGATGCTGCAGGCGCTGCGCGCGGACACCGGGATCGACACGGTGCTGCAGGTGGCGGAGCCGGCCCCCGTGCTGCCGACCGCCGTGGAGGTGGCGTTCCTCCGGGTGGCGCAGTCGGCGCTGGCCAACGTCCGGCAGCACTCCGGTGCCGGACGGGTCGAGGTGCGGCTGGGCGGAACGGGCGACGTGGCGCAGCTCGTCGTCTCGGACGACGGACGGGGATTCGACCCCGCTGCGGCGGGGCGTCCCGGCTCGTCCTACGGACTGATCGCGATGGAGTCCCGGATGGCGGAGCTCGGAGGCGCCGTCGAGATCGTCGGCGTCCCCGGGGCCGGCACCCGGATCGAGGCCTCCGCACCGCTCTCGCCACAGGTCAGGGCTCCTCGGGGTGGCGCTGCAGCTGCCCCCGGCGGATCGGGCGGGCGATGAACATCCGCATCCTGCTGGTCGACGACCATCCGATCGTCCGCGCCGGGCTGCGGGCGGTGATAGAGAGCCGCGGGTTCGAGGTGGTCGGCGAGGCCGCGACCGGGGAGGAGGCGCTCGTCGTGGCCGCCGAGCTCGCACCGGACGTGGTGCTCTGCGATCTGCGACTCGGCGAGGGGATCGACGGCGTCGCCGTGACCGCCGCCCTGCGGTCGAGACCCGATCCGCCCGCCGTCGTCATCCTCACGACCTTCGACCACGATGCGCAGATCGTCCGTGCCATCGAGGCGGGCGCGGCCGGCTACCTGCTCAAGGAGGTCGGCACCGACACGATCGCCGCCGCGATCAGGGAGGCCGCATCCGGCGGGCTGGTGCTCGCTCCGGGCGACGAGCGCCTGATCGACGCGCTGCGCGCGCCCCGGGTCACGCTGACCGCGCGGGAGCGGGAGGTGCTCGCGCGGATCGACGCGGGCGACGGCAACCGTGAGATCGCGGCCCGGCTGTTCATCTCGGAGGCCACCGTGAAGACCCACGTGGTGCATCTGCTCGAGAAGCTCGGCGTGCAGAGCCGCACCGCGGCCGCCGCGGAGGCACGCCGTCGCGGCCTGATCTGACCACGCATCCGCGTCACATGCGCGTTGCGGCATACGACTCCTCTCTAGAATGTCGATGGGCGATTCCGCCCGCCTACCCAGGAGTGATCTCGTGGCCCTCATCGTGCAGAAGTACGGCGGCTCCTCCGTCGCCGACGCAGAGAGCATCAAGCGCGTCGCCAAGCGCATCGTCGACACGCGCCGCGCCGGACACGACGTCGTCGTGGCCGTCAGCGCGATGGGCGACACCACGGATGAGCTGCTCGACCTCGCGCACGAGGTCGCGCCGATTCCCGCGCCGCGCGAGCTCGACATGCTGCTGTCGAGCGGCGAGCGCATCTCGATGGCGCTGCTGGCCATGACGATCCACTCGATGGGCTTCGAGGCCCGGTCGTTCACCGGCAGCCAGGCCGGCATGATCACCGACGCGCACCACGGCAAGGCCCGCATCGTCGACGTCACCCCGGTGCGCCTGCGCGAGGCGCTCGATGAGGGCGCGATCGTCATCGTGGCCGGTTTCCAGGGCATCAACCGCGACACCCACGACATCACCACCCTCGGCCGCGGCGGCTCCGACACCACGGCCGTCGCCCTGGCGGCCGCCCTCGACGCCGACGTCTGCGAGATCTACAGCGATGTCGACGGCATCTACACCGCCGACCCCCGGGTCATCCCCGCCGCGCGCAAGCTCGACCACGTCTCGAGCGAAGAGATGCTCGAGCTCGCCGCGAACGGGGCCAAGGTCCTGTACATCCGGGCCGTCGAGTACGCGCGTCGGCACGGGGTGCTCATCCACGCCCGATCGACGTTCTCGGCGGTCGATGGCACCTATGTTCTGGGCGAGGGGCAGAGGAACCCCCGCGAAACCGAGGGAGCAGCCATGGAAGAACCCATCGTCGCCGGCGTCGCCACCGACCTCAGCCAGGCGAAGATCACCGTCTCGGGCGTGCCCGACGTGCCCGGCAAGGCTGCCGAGATCTTCACCGTCGTCGCCAAGTCGGGCGCGAACGTCGACATGATCGTGCAGAACGTGTCGGCCGCATCGACCGGCCGCACCGACATCTCGTTCACACTCCCCAAGGCGGATGCGCCGACCGCGCTCAAGGCGCTCGCCGCGGAGCGCGAGGTCATCGGCTTCGAGGCGCTGCTGCACGACGACCAGATCGGCAAGCTGTCGGTCGTGGGAGCGGGCATGCGCACGCACTCCGGTGTCTCGGCGATCCTGTTCGAGGCGCTCTCGACCGCGGGGATCAACATCGAGATGATCTCGACCTCCGAGATCCGCATCTCGGTCGTGCTGCGCGCCGATGAGGTGATCGACGCCGCACGCGCCGTGCACACCGCCTACGGCCTCGACAGTGAGATCGAGGCGACCGTGCACGCCGGAACCGGTCGCTGACCCGTCGCCGCCCATACCCGCCATCGGTACACCTGCACGACCCGGGCACACCTGCACGGCCGCATCCCGGTTCTGACCGTGCATCCGCTCCCGGTTCGTGCATCCGTTCCGTTGCATCCGCCGAGAGGCAGGGATGCCAGGCGTCGCGACGAGGTAGACTCGGCGCAACCCTGACATCGGCGCCGGGCCGCACCCGAACCCGGTGCGAGCCTGGCGCATCGTCTTCACGCCAAGGAAAACTGTCATGACCCGCATCTCCGATTCCGGACTCTCCGTCGCCGTCGTCGGCGCCACCGGCCAGGTCGGCCGCGTGATGCGCGAGATCCTCGCCGAGCGCTCGTTCCCGATCCGCGAGCTGCGGCTGTTCGCCTCGGCCCGCTCCGCCGGCACCGCGATCAGCTACGCCGGTGCCTCGGTGGTCGTGGAGGACGTCGAGACCGCGGACGCCTCCGGCATCGACATCGCACTGTTCTCCGCCGGCGCCACGGCCAGCCGCGCCTACGCGCCGCGCTTCGCCGAGGCCGGAGCGATCGTGATCGACAACTCCAGCGCGTGGCGGAACGATCCCGAGGTGCCGCTCGTGGTCAGCGAGGTCAACCCGCACGCGATCGAGGACCGTCCGCGCGGCATCATCGCCAACCCGAACTGCACCACGATGGCCGCGATGCCGGTGCTCAAGGCGCTGCACGCCGAGGCGGGTCTCGAGCGGCTCATCGTGAGCACCTACCAGGCGGTCTCGGGCTCCGGCCTGGTCGGCGCCGAGGAGCTGCTCGGCCAGGTCGAGGGCGTGCTCGCCCAGGGCGACGCGCTCCGCCTGGTGCACGACGGGTCCGCCGTCGACTTCCCCGAGCCCGCGACCTACGTCGCCCCGATCGCGTTCGACGTGATCCCGTTCGCCGGCAACCTCGTCGACGACGGCCAGAACGAGACCGACGAGGAGAAGAAGCTCCGCAACGAGAGCCGCAAGATCCTCGAGCTGCCGGGTCTCCGCGTCGCCGGCACCTGCGTGCGGGTCCCGGTGTTCACCGGTCACTCGCTCTCGATCAACGCCGAGTTCCGCGACGACCTCTCACCCGAGCGGGCGCGCGAGGTGTTGGCGTCCGCCCCCGGCGTGATCGTCGAGGAGGTCCCGACCCCGCTCTACGCGGCGGGCAAGGACGCCAGCTACGTCGGCCGGATCCGCGCCGACCAGTCGGCGCCCGAGGGCAAGGGCCTCGTGCTGTTCATCAGCAACGACAACCTGCGCAAGGGCGCGGCGCTCAACGCCGTGCAGATCGCCGAGCTGGTCGCCGCACGCCTGGCCGCCGTCGCCGCCTGACCGCCGCACGCCGCCTCGCGAATCGACACGCCCCCGCCGAGACCGGTGCGCCATGCCTCCGTCTCGGCGGGGGCGTGCGGTTTCGAGGGCACCACTCGCGCGAACTAGACTGGCGTGGTGACTGAATCCGTCGATGTCGTCCTGATCGGCGGTGGCATCATGAGTGCCACCCTGGGTACCCTGCTGCACGAGCTGCAGCCGGACTGGAAGATCGTCGCCTTCGAACGGCTCGGTGACGTCGCCCAGGAGAGCTCGAACCCGTGGAACAACGCCGGCACCGGGCACGCGGCGCTGTGCGAGCTGAACTACATGCCGCAGAGCAAGGACGGTGCTCCGCTCGACCCGGCCAAGGCCGTGAGCATCAACGAGCAGTTCCAGCAGAGCAGGCAGTTCTGGTCCTCGCTGATCGCGCGGGGCGTGCTGGACGAGCCGTCCACGTTCATCAACTCCGCCCCGCACATGACCTTCGTGCGCGGTGAGAAGGACGTCGCGTACCTCCGGGAACGCTACGAAGTGCTCCGGGAGCAGCCCCTGTTCGCGGGCATCGAGTACAGCGAGGACTCCCGGGTCATCAACCAGTGGGCGCCGTTGCTGATGCAGCGCCGCCGCAAGGGCGAGCCGTTCGCGGCGACCCGTGTGCCGGCCGGCACCGATGTCGACTTCGGCGCGCTCACCCACCAGCTCTTCGGCCACCTCGCGGACAGCGGTGTCGATCTGCGACTCAACCACGAGGTGCAGAAGCTCAGGAAGCAGAAGGACGGCTCGTGGCAGGTCAAGTACCGCCACACCAACGGCCGCACCCCGGGCGCGCTGAACGCGAGGTTCGTGTTCGTGGGCGCGGGCGGCTGGGCACTCAAGCTGCTGCAGGGCAGCGGCATCCCCGAGATCAAGGGGTATGGCGTCTTCCCGATCGGCGGGCAGTTCCTGAAGACCTCGAACCCGCAGATCGTCGCGCAGCACAGGGCGAAAGTCTATTCCCAGGCATCCGTCGGCGCCCCGCCGATGTCGGTGCCGCATCTCGACGCGCGTGTCGTCGACGGCGAGTCGTCACTGCTGTTCGGTCCGTTCGCGACGTTCAGCCCGAAGTTCCTCAAGCAGGGCTCCTGGTTCGACATCGTCGGTCAGGTGCGTCCTCACAACCTCTGGCCGATGCTGCGCGTCGCGTTCGCGAACCCCGACCTGATCACGTACCTGGTCGGCGAGCTCCTGAAGACGCACGCCAAGAAGGTCGACAGTCTGCGCGTGTTCATGCCCACCGCGAAGGACGAGGACTGGGAGATCATCCAGGCCGGCCAGCGCGCGCAGGTGATGAAGAAGGATGCCCAGAAGGGCGGCGTCCTGCAGTTCGGCACCGAGGTCGTTGCCTCCGCCGACGGCTCCATCACCGGCCTCCTGGGTGCGTCCCCGGGCGCGTCGACGGCCGTGCCGATCATGCTGGGACTGTTGAAGCGCTGCTTCCCCGAGCAGTACACCGGGTGGGAGCCTGCGCTGCGCGAACTGATCCCCACGGTCGGCGAGACGTTGAACGACGACCCGAAGGCGGCCGAGGCGTCGATGAAGGCGACCGCCTCCGCCCTGAGCATCTCGGTCTGACGGCGCGACCGTGGCGAAGCTGTACTTCCGCTACGGCGCGATGAACTCGGGCAAGTCGACGGCGCTGCTGCAGGCCGCGTACAACTACGAGGAGCGCGGCCAGCGCGTGCTGCTGGCCAAGCCCGCGATCGACACCAAGGGCGCGAGCCAGATCGAGAGCCGGCTCGGCATGACCCGTGAGGTCGACTTCCTCATCGGGCCGGACGATGACGCGCGTGCGCTGTTCCTCGGAGAGCGGGAGCGGATGCGGCAGCAGGACGCCGCGAGCCTGTTACCGCAGGAGCAGGTCGACGTCGCGTGCCTGCTCATCGACGAGGCGCAGTTCCTCACCCCGGTGCAGGTCGACGACCTCTTCCGGGTGGCGGTGCTGGACGGCATCCCCGTGCTCGCCTACGGGATCCGCAACGACTTCCGCACGCACGCCTTCCCGGGCTCGGCGCGGCTGCTCGCGATCGCGCACACCCTGGAGGAGCTGAAGACGATCTGCCGATGCGGACGCAAGGCGGTGTTCAACGGGCGGATCGTCGGCGGCCGGTTCGTGTTCGACGGCGACCAGGTGGCGATCGACGGCGCCGGCGACGAGCTCGTCACGTCCTACGAGTCGCTGTGCGGCAACTGCTACCTGGAGGAGTCCGGCGGACGCCTCGGCTGACGTCCTGCCGTTCGTCGACTCCGTCGGCCGCCCCGCGCCGCGTCCGTAGGCCGCGGAGGAGAAGCACCGCGACGCGCCTCGTGCTGTGCGTCGGTCCGTCGTGATGCGGCGATCGAGGGGCGGGTTGCGTGGTCTGACC